>JBBTVT010000030.1:1143-9438 GCA_038078655.1 Patescibacteria group bacterium | reverse complement strand
GAATATAATTTATCGTTAGTAATGGAATTAATTCCAAAGGATGTAAAATTAAAAGTAGGGGATTTAATCATTACTAGCGGATTAGAGGATCATATTCCCCGAGGATTGATTGTTGGACAAATAGAAAAAATAATAAATCAATCAGAGGAACTATATCAAAAAGCGCAAATAAATTTACCAGTATCTTTTAAGAATTTAAATATTTTAATGGTATTATTGCCATAAAATTATGTTTCAAAAAACAATTTTAAAAAATGGTTTAAGAATTATTACAAGTAAAATGCCAGATATGAAATCTGTGGCATCTATTATTTTAATTGGCGCTGGATCAAGATATGAAAATCAAAAAAATAATGGTATTTCTCATTTTTTAGAGCATATATTTTTTAAGGGAACAAAAAAAAGACCAACTCAAAAGCAAATTTCAGAAACAATTGAAAAAGTTGGGGGACAGGTTAATGCTTTTACTTCTATCGATCATACTGGTTTTTGGACTAAAGTGCCAAAAAAACATTTTAAATTGGGAGTTGAGTTTCTTTCTGATTTAGTTTTAAATTCTTTAATGAAGCCAGAGGAAATTGAAAAAGAAAAGGGAGTTATTCTTGAAGAGATAAATATGTATTTAGATAATCCGCAATCTTATGTTTCTGTTTTGATTCAGCAATTAATGTGGGAAAATCAGGCTTTAGGATTTAGCATTTCAGGTAAAAAGGAAATTATAAAAAAAATTGTTAGAGAAAATTTTGTAAAATATATTCAGGATTTATATCAACCCTCAAATATGGTTATTAGTGTAGCCGGAGATATAGAACATGAACAAATAGTAGAGGAAGTAAAAAAAATATTTGATAAAATTAAAAACAAGGCAATAAAAAAATTTGAAAAAGCGAAAGATCAACAAAAACAACCGCAAATTTTATTATATAAAAAAGATACAGATCAGGCGCATTTATGTTTGAGTTTAAAATCAAGCAATCTTTTTTATAATAATCCCAATAAAACAATTTACTCTGTTTTAAGCGCTATTTTGGGTGGCAGTATGAGTTCGCGACTTTTTACAGAAATTAGAGAAAAAAGGGGACTGGCTTATTATATTTATTCTTCATTGGATTGTTTTGATGAAACCGGCGCGTTGGTTGTAAGCGCTGGATTAAACATTAATAAAATTGAATTAGCGATAAAAATAATTTTGCAAGAATTAAATAAATTAAAAAATATTAAAGTATCTAAGGCCGAATTAAGTAAAATCAAGGAATATTTAAAAGGAAATTTATTGTTAGAAACAGATGATACGGATTTTATTTGCAATTGGTACGGAATAAGAGAACTTTTTTCTTCTGAAAAGATTCAGACACCAGAAGAGAAAATAGCTGAAATAGAAAAGGTGACGATTAAAGATATTCAAAGGATAGCCAAGGATTTATTTAAAACAAAACAGTTAAATTTGGCTATGATTAGTTCTTTTGGAGAAAGTGATAAAAATAAATTTTTACCTTTATTAAAAATTTAAATTATGAAGGAACCTATAACGCAAGTAAATTTTAATATTTCATCATTGACCATCGTTAAGGTGGTTGGCATTTTTTTAATTTTTGGACTTTTGTATTTAATACGAGATGTTTTGATTGTTGTTTTTATTTCACTTATTTTAGCCGCTGCGCTTAATCCATTGGTTAATTTTTTTCAATCAAAAAAAATTCCGCGAATTATATCGATTTCATTGATTTATATAATAGTTTTAGGTATTTTATCTCTAGTTATTATTTTAATTGTTCCAGTTTTTATTAATCAAATTAATCAAATAATAGAAACTTTTCCTCAATGGAAGGGAAAGGTTTCGGAAATTTTTAATACTATCCAACAATCTACGCAAATGGAAAATTTTAGCGCAACTTCTAAAAAGTTTTTATTACAGGATTGGAATGAAAATTTATCTCAGATTGGACAGAATGTATTTTTTAAAATTGTAGATATTTTTGGAGGAGCAATTACTTTTATTTCAGTTTTGATTATTGTTTTTTATTTATTATTAGAGGTTAAGGCAATTAAAAAAATTATTAGGGATGTTATTCCAGAAAAATTTCATTCATTTATAATTCAATTTTTTTCTCAGGCGCAAAACAAAATAAGTCTTTGGTCGCGAGGGCAATTAATTTTATGTTTAGCGATAGGAATTTTGAGTTATATTGGACTATTAATTTTAGGAGTAAAGTATGCCTTATTATTAGCTTTAATTGCTGGAATTTGTGAGTGTATCCCATATCTCGGCCCTATTTTAGGGTCTATTCCGGCTATATTTTTAGCATTTACTCAATCTCCACTTACAGCTTTATTGGTAATTATTTTGTATGTTATTATTCAACAATTAGAAAATCATTTGTTGGTTCCTAAAATAATGGGCAATGTTGTAGGACTGAATCCAGTGTTAGTAATTATTGTTGTTTTGGTTGGAGGGAAATTATATGGACCTGTTGGAATGTTATTAGCTATTCCGATTGCTACTACTTTATTTATTCTAATAAAAGATTATTTTGAATTTAAAAATAATAAAAATTAAAATTCTAATAATATTTTTTTTATTTCATTTTTTACTTCTTCATTATAATCAATAAATAAATTTGTGGCGATTTTTTGATTTTGACCATTATTGGCATATTTAAAATAAACCTGTTGTTTTCCTGGATGATTGATTAAAATATTTTTTAATTTTTGAATTGAATTGTGATTAACAGCAGAAGATATATTAAAACAAATAGAGGCGGAATTTGTTAAATGAATATTATTAATTTTATCGTCAGTTTCATTAGGTGGGACTGGCGTTTTTAATTGAGGTTTATTTGATTCATTTTGCCATCTATTAAAATTTTTTTGTGGTGTAGCAACAAAGTTTTTGATTTTTTTTATCAATTGTTGGATATTTTCTTCTGTTATTTCTTCGGCTTCATCAATTAATAACTTAATATTTCCATCTTTGTCGGATAATTTTCCTTGCATTAAAATTATTTTATTTTCTTCCCAAATTTGAGAATTTTTTTTAAATATTGACGGAAACACCAAAATTTCTAAGGTCTCATATCCATTTTCTATTGTTACAAAAAGCATTAATTCTTTTGATTGGCGAGTAAAAACTTTTTGTATTTTTGCGATTAAGCCAGCCGTTTGAATAAAATTATTTTTATAAAGATAGTTTTTTAATTCATGATAGGATGGAAAATTAAATATAGATTTAAATTTTTCAAATGGGTGTTTTGAAACATAAAGACCTAATAATTCTTTTTCCCAAGCAAGATTTTGTTTTTCGTCTATTAAACTAGTTATTTTAAAATTTAATTTTGGTATAACATTTGAAGAAATAGAATCAAATAGACTCATTTGATTTGAATGTATTATTTCTTTAATTTTTTTACCATATTCTAAAATTTCTTTTAAATTTGCTAAAAATTGACCGCGTTCTCCAAATTGATCAAATACTCCGCATTTGATTAAACTTTCCAGTGATTTTTTATTTAAATCTTTGTGATTGATGCGTTGCATAAAAGTTTCTATACTTTCAAATTTTTTATTTTTTTGTCGTTCTTCAATAATTGCTTCAATAATTTTATTCCCAACATTTTTTATAGCAGATAATCCAAAACGAATAACCTGCTGTTTATTTGATGTAATTGCTGTAAAATTAGCAAAACTTTCATTAATGTCTGGCGGTAAAACTTTGATTCCCATTTCTTTGCATTCCGCAATTTCTATGGCTATTCTGTCGGAATTATTTTGATCAGAAGTAAGAAGGCTGGCCATAAATTCACATGGAAAATATGCCTTTAAATAAGCTGTCCAATACCCAATTAACGCGTAACAGGTGGCATGACTTTTGTTAAATCCATATTCGGCAAAAGGTTCAATAATAAAAACGAAAATTTCTTCGGCAATTTTTTGAGAAATATTATTTGCAATGCACCCTTGAATGAATTTTTCTTTTTGTTCAATCAAGAGTTTATGAATTTTTTTCCCTACCGCTTTTCTTAAAATATCAGCTTCTCCCAAAGTAAATCCTGCCAATGTTTTGGCAATTTCCATAATTTGTTCTTGATAAATACAGACGCCATAGGTTTTTTCTAAAACAGATTTTAATTTTGGATGCTGGTAGGTTATTTCTTTTCTCCCGTGTTTTCCTGCGATATAATCGGGAATCCATTCCATTGGTCCTGGGCGATAGAGAGCAACCATAGCAATAATATCATCAAGGGTATTGGGTTTTAATTGTTTTAAATATCTTTTCATTCCGCTACTTTCAAATTGAAATACGCCGGTTGTTTTGCTGTCTTTAAAAAGCTTAAAAGTTTTTTTGTCATCGAGTGGAATTTGATGGAGATCAATTTTTTTGTTGTGGTTCCATTCAATTAATTTGATTGTTTTTTGTAAAATGGTTAGATTTTTTAACCCCAAAAGATCTATTTTAAGCAATCCTAAATTTTCAATAATTCCCATTGAATATTGTGTTGCAATTGTTTCATCGTCTTGAGTGGGGTGTTGAAGCGGAACATAATTATCTAATGGATTTTTAGTAATGACAATTCCGCAGGCATGAGTAGAAATATGGCGAGCAACACCTTCTAACTTTTTAGAAATATTAAGCAATCTTTCAATCTTTGGATCGGTTTTAAATAATTCGTTTAATTCTGAAACATTATCAATCGAATCTTGGATAGACGATTCAAAAATTAATTTGGCGATTTTATCACAGAGGCTATATTCTATTCCTAGAACTCGGCCACAATCACGAATGGATGCGCGCGCAGCCATTGTTCCAAAGGTTGCAATTTGAGCTACATGATCTTTTCCATATTTTTCTTCAATATATTTAATTACCTCATCTCGACGATCATCAGAAAAATCTAAATCAATATCAGGCATATTAATTCTGGCGGGATTTAAAAATCTTTCAAATAACAAATTGTATTTAATTGGATCAATTTCTGTTATGCTTAAAGTATAAGAGACTAGACTGCCTGGCGCTGATCCACGACCAGGACCAACAAAAATTTCATTTTGTTTTGCCCAATTCACAAAGTCTTGAACGATTAAAAAATAGGAAGCGAATCCAGTAGTTTTTATTACGTCTAATTCATATTTTAAACGAGACAAAACATCTTCTTTGTATTGAGGAAATTTTTGTTCTAATCCTTGATAGCATAGTTTTTCGAGATATGTATTTGCGTCAAAACCTTTTGGGACATCAAAATGAGGCAAAAGAGTTTCCTTTAATGGTATTTCTATGTTGCACATTTTGATTATTTTTTGTGTATTTTCTATGGCTTCAGGAACATCTTTGAAAGATTCAATCATTTGTTCTTGGGAACGCATTGAAAAATCTTCGCCTACAAAAGTCATTCTATTTTCATCACTCATTTTTTTTTGAGTTTGAAGACAGATTAAAATATCTTGCGCTTCTGCATCTTCAGGATGAAGATAATGAACATCATTTGTGGCAACTAATGGAATGTTTAATTTTTTAGATATTTTTATAATTTGCTGATTAACTATTTTTTGAGCTGGCAGATTAGGATGATCCTGAAGCTCTAAAAAGAAATGTTCTTTTCCAAATATTTTTTGATATTCTATCGCGATGTTTTCTGCTTTTTGGTAATTTTCTGCCAGAATAGCCTGTGGTATAGCGCCTTTCAGACAGGCAGTTAAAGCAATCAATCCATTGCAATGTTTTTTGAGTAATTCATTGTCAATGCGAGGTTTATAATAATATCCATTCAACCACGCTTGAGTAGTAAGCTTAATTAAATTTTTATAGCCTTGTAAATTCTTAGCAAGAAGAACGAGATGATGTTGTTTGTTATCAATATTGGGTCTTTTATTGTACATTCCGTCAGTGGCTACATAAAATTCTACTCCGATGATTGGTTTTATTCCTTGAGCTTTTGCTTTTTGATAAAATTCTACTGTTCCATACATATTCCCATGATCAGTCAAAGCCAGTGAATCCATATTCAATTTTTTTGCGCAGTCTAAAAGCTCATCAATTTTTGGCAAACCATCAAGTAGGCTGTAATGACTATGAATGTGAAGATGAGAAAATTTCATAATAAAAATTAAGAATTTTTTAGATCTACAATTTTTAATTGTAATTCTTTATTTCCGTTCCATTTATTAAAATTAATTTCAACAATTACGTCGATCTTATCATTGATATTAAGTGTATCTCCTTTTTCTCCAAAACCAAAACCAATCATTTTAATTGTTTTTTGTTTTTCGTCTATAACTAATAATTTTAAGTGTTGTTTTTCTTGCCCCATTTTTTCTAAATTTATTATTTTTAGGTTTTTGATTAAGAATTTGGGTTGCGGGTTTTCTTTTCCGCAGGGTTCAAATTTTTTTAATTCATTAAATAATTCCCATGTTATATCGGATAAAATAATTTCTTGGTCAATATTTAAAATTGGAATTAAATCTTGATTAGAAATTTCTTCTTTTGCTATTTGAATTAATTTTTCTCTAAAATTTTCCAAGTCATTTTTTAAAAATTTAAAACCGCAAGCGCATTTATGCCCCCCAAAACTAACTAATATATCTTTATTTTTTTCTAGAGCAGAAATTAAATCAAAATTATTTGATCTTCCAGAGCCAATTAATAATTGTTGTCCATTTTCTTCTTTGTGGGTCATTATTAGTGTAGGTCGATTAAATTTTTGGCAGAGCTTTCCGGCTACTAATCCTAAAACTCCTTCTGGCCAATTTTTGTCTAGAGCAAATAATATTTTTTGTTTATTGGTGATTATTCCAATTTGATTTATTGCTTGTAAAATTATTTCTTCAACTATTTGTTGTCTTTTTTTATTAATTTCATCTAATTCTTTGGCTATTTTTTCTGCTTCTTTTTCATTTTTTGTTTTTAAAAGTTGATAGCTGGTATTGGCATTTTTTAATCTGCCAGTGGCATTAATTCTAGGGGCTAATTGAAAACCAACGTTATAAACGGTTAATTCTGATGTTGGCAAAA
Organism: Patescibacteria group bacterium; assembly: GCA_038078655.1. Classification (GTDB taxonomy): domain Bacteria; phylum Patescibacteriota; class Patescibacteriia; order UBA2591; family PGYQ01; genus PGYQ01. The sequence continues at coordinate 2,432 of JBBTVT010000030.1, read as the reverse complement.
AACCAGAAATTTCTATTAATTTTTTTAAACCAATTCGTTTGGTTTTGTTTAAGACGACGAGTCCATATTTAGTTAGAGTTTTGTTTTCTCCTAACATTGGAACAAGATCTGCTATTGTGGCAATGGCTAGTAAATCTAAAAGCCATTTTTCAAATCCTTCAAAATTAAATTTATCGTCCATTTTTTGTTTTTCTTTGAGTAAGACTTGAGCTAATTTAAAAGCTACACCAGCTCCGGCTAAAGGTTTAAATGGATATAAAGCCTCTCCAATCCCGGTATGAATAACAGTAAATGCTTTTGGCAAATTTTCATCAAAAATATGATGGTCTGTAATAATTACGTCAATATTATTTTTTTGGGCATATTCCACAGCTTCTGCGCTTTTAATTCCGCAATCAACAGTAATAATTAATCCTTTTTCTTGTTTATTTTCTTTATTCTTTTGATTAATATAATCAATTGCTTTTTCTTTTAATCCATAACCTTCTTTTGCTCGATCTGGAATATAAATGTCGGTTTTTGCTCCCAATTTTTCTAAAGTTTCAATCAATATTAATGAACCGCAAATTCCATCAGCGTCATAATCCCCATGAACCATAATTAATTCTTGATTTTCTATGGCTGAAAAAATTCTTTTAATTGTTTTATTCATTCCTGAAAACAAAAATGGATCATAAACATTTTGGTTATAATCCGGATCTAAAAATTCATCAATTTGTTTTTGAGTTTTTAGCTTTCTATTAAATAATAATTGCAAAATGATTAGATTAATCTGTGGAAATTGATTTCTTTCTTTTGTTGTAATTTGTTTATTAACAATCCAGCGCATAAAATAAAGAATTAATAATAAAAACTATAAGTTTGTAACTTTAAAAGAATAACATATTGTTTTAAAAAATAAAAACAGCTGCTTTTTATAGCAGTTGTTTTTATTTTTTGCGCTTTCGTAAAGAGAAATAATTTTATTAGAGAAGAGGATTTTTGCTTTTTTTGTATTTTTTTATTACTTCAAGAGAAACATTAATAATATTTTTTACTTTAAACCTATGAGCTTTGAAAATTTTCATTGAAGGAATGAGCTTTAATTCTTCATTTTGAACAATATAAATGGTTGATTTATCTTTTGTTTTAATTAAAGTTCCATCTTTGTAGTAAAATGGATTTTTACTTAAAGGAATACTTTTAATGGTTTTTTTGTCTACATTAATAATATCTTTTATCTTAAATTTATTTTCTTTGAAAATTTTCATTGAAGGAATGAGCTTTAATTCTTCATTTTGAACAATATA
>JBBTVT010000030.1:0-1043 GCA_038078655.1 Patescibacteria group bacterium | reverse complement strand
AATGGTTGATTTATCTTTTGTTTTAATTAATTTATTATCAAATTTTTTAATTAATTCCTTTGTTTCTTTTGTTAAAACTTTTTGTTGTTTAATTTCTTTTTTAGGTTCTATTATTATAGGTTTTACTTCTATAACTTGTTTATTTTCATCTGTTTTAGGTTTTACTTTTAAAACAGGCTCTTCTTTTTTGGTTTCTACTGGCGGAACATAACTAACACCCCCACCTCCGCCACCACCAGAATTAACAACATTGTAATTTAAAACTACGCTTGTTTTATTATTATAATCTTTATATCCATCATTATTTTCTAACCAGAGATATAATGTTTGTCCACCTGTTTGAGTGGCTTGGATATTAAATGGTTTTTGCGCGATAAATATTCCATCTTCATTAGAGGTTGGGGCATTTCCTAATTTATACCAAACGCCTTTAATACCAGTTGGATCAAAAGAATTTGTCCAATCAATCGTAAAACTGGCAGATATTTGGCTTGGACTTGGATTTGACCCATTTGCAATAACATTTATTGGTGCATTTGGAATTGTATAAATTTTTCTCATATAAATATTTCCATCTCCATTCCTATCATCTTGCCAAACTATTTTATCTCCATAAATAGTAGGGGAATATTGACCACTTGAATTAGTTGTAATTTGATATTCATTTTTTGTAGAAATGTCATACATATAAATATCAGCGTTTCCATTTCTATCATCTTGCCAAACTATTTTATCTCCATAAATAGCAGGGGAATATTGCCCATTTGGATTAGTTGTAATTTGACTTTTTACGCCAGTAGAAACGTCATACATATAAATATTAGAGTTTTCTCCATTTCCATAATCTTCCCAAACTATTTTGTTTTCATAAATCTTTGGTTCAAATTGCCCATTTGGATTAGTTATGACTCCATATTCATTTTTTGTAGAAATGTTATACATATAAATATCAGCGTTTCCATTTCTATAATCTTGCCAGATTATTTTATCTCCATAAATAGCAGGGGAATACTGACCACTTGAATTAGCAAAGATCTCATATT
>JBBTVT010000029.1:0-13731 GCA_038078655.1 Patescibacteria group bacterium | reverse complement strand
CGATCTTTTTTTAATTGAATCAATTTCAACGACAAATCGCTAATGTCTAATCCAAATGCGGGCTGAGAAGAAAATAAATTAAACATAAAATGAATAATAAAGTTTACATCTATCATCAAAACAATACACGGGTTTCCCGCTTTTGTCAAAATTTTGCACTGGTCCATGTTACACTTGACACTGAGGGGGGTGAAAATATGCGGAAAAATAAGTTAAAGTATAGAATTAATTTTAATTCTATATATAACGGTACCATAAATTTCTTAGAAGAACTTGTATTTTTAGTGTCATTCGTTGTCCTAATTATTTTGATATTTATTAAACAATCGTTCTATGCAAATGTTGCGGGATATGAATTAATATTTCATACGGGGATGTGTTGCATAAATTAGCAATATTTTGAATTGAATTTTGATTTTCTGCGTGATCGCTAATGATATTTATTGGAGAATTTATATTAACATTTAGAATGTCCGTAACATTACAGGAAGACATATTCATACTTACGCGTCCAACTATTGGCGCTTTTTTATTTTGAATTAAAAAAGAAAATAATTGATTTGAAAGTCGGAGGTCAACACCTTCAAAATAACCAACAGGTATTGTAGCAATTTTCATTTCGTGTTGGGCTGTGAATGTTCTGTTGTATCCGACGGATTCATTGGGAGCGATTGTTTGAATTTCGCCAACAATTGAATCCATACTTAAAATTGGTTGAAGTTTTTTAAAAAGATTTTTTGAATCAATACCATAAAGAGCGATACCTGCTCGGCCAACATTAGCAATGATATTTTTTGTATAAATGAAACCATGTGAATTTGCGATATGGTAATAACGGATATTTGGAAGTTCTTTTTGAAATTGTTCCACTAATTCATTCCATCGTTTAATTTGTAGTTCTGTAAATTCTGAGTCTAAATTATTAGATTCGGCAAAATGAGACATAATCCCATCAATTTGAATTGTAGTATTTGTTTTAAGAATACGAATTATTTCAGACGACAAAGAATGCAATATGCCCCGTCGATGCATTCCTGTATCAAATTTTAAGTGAATGATTCTGTGAATTTTTAATTTAATGAGTGATTGAAGTTGTTCTAATGATCCAACTGTAAAAAAAATATTTTTGAGTTTGTTTTTTTGAATTGTTAAGGTTGGCGTATATCCTAAAATAAGAATTGGAATTTTTGTTTCGGTATTTCGTATTAGCCGTGCTTCAAAAAATGAGTCAACACAAAAAAAGGGTATGTTTTTTTCTTTTTGTAAAATATTAATAATTAATGTTAGGCCGTGTCCATAAGCATTACTTTTAATAACTGGCGCGATTTGCCATTGTGGGGCAATGGATTGTAATGTGTGAAAATTATGTAACAAGGCTGATTTATTAATTTTAATATTAATGAGTGGTTGATATTTATGTTGTTGTTGCGTCAATGAATGTATTTTATTTATTAAAAATCTAAGCATAAAATTTTAAAGAATTTTTTATTCAAATAATCCTTTAACATCTTCCCATGTTAATTTTTGAAAGAGATTATTTGATTCGCCAATTAGATTGTCAAATAAAAATTTTTTTCTTTTTTGCAATGCAATAATTTTTTCTTCAATTGTGCCAAGAGTAATGAGGCGATAAACGTTCACTGAATTTTTTTGACCTATTCTATGCGCGCGATCAATGGCTTGATTTTCTACACTGGGATTCCACCATGGATCAAAAATAATAACATTATCAGCTGATGTTAAATTTAAACCAGTGCCTCCAGCCTTAAGGCTAATTAAAAAAATTTGTTTATTGCTGTCGTTATTAAAATTATCAACTAATTCCTGTCTATTTTTTGTTTTACCAGAAAGATAATTAAAGCTAATTTTATTTTTTTTCAATTCTTCTGCTAAGATATCAAGCATTTGAGTAAATTGACTAAACACTAATACCTTTCTTTTATTTTCAATAATTTCATCTATTAGCTCCATAAACATATCTAATTTTGCAGATTCATATTGAGTATAATCTTTATTTTTAAGCAAAAGCGCTGGGTGATTACAAATTTGTCGTAATTTTGTTAAACCTGCCAAAATATGAATACTAGCTTTATTAAATCCCTTTTCTTTAACAGTTTTAAAAATTTCTGATTTTACATTGGCTAAAACTTCTTGATATAAAATATTTTGAGCTTTTTCTAAATGACAATGCGATGTCTGTTCGTTTTTTGGTGGTAATTCTTTTAGTACTTTATCTTTTGTTCGTCTTAACATAAAACATTCAATTTTTTTGCGTAATTGTTCTAGAGCCGCATTATTATTAAATTTCATAATTGGATTTTGAAATCTTTTGACAAAAAAATTGTATGATTTTAAAAATCCAGGCATTAAAAAATCAAAAATAGACCATATCTCTGAAACATTATTTTCGAGCGGTGTACCTGTTAACGCTAATCGATAATCAGCATTTATTTTTTTTATAATTCGCGCATTTTTTGTTGTATGATTTTTGATAAATTGGGCTTCATCCAAAATACAATAATTAAAATTTATTTTTTCTTTTTCGTAAATTTCCGCATCTTTTTTCATCGTTGCATATCCCGTTATAATTAAATCATTTTTTTTGGCGTTTTTTATCATTTCTTTTCTTTCTTCTGGAGAGCCATCAATTACCATTGTTTTGAGATTTGGAACAAATTTTTTTGCTTCTAGTTTCCAATTATATAATATTGATTTTGGACAAACAACGATTGACGGCTTATCTTTTTTCTTTTCCATTTCTATAAGAATTAAAGCTTGTAAGGTTTTTCCTAATCCCATATCATCGGCTAAAATACCAGCGAATCTATATTTGCGTAAAAAATAAAACCAATCAATTCCTTCTTTTTGATATGAACGAACAATTTTATTGAATTTTGGATTTAGCTTAACTTCTTCAACGGGTTTTCCGCTTTTTGCTTCCTCAATAAATTTATTAAAACTTTCTTGAACTTTTGCGTTGTAATATTTTGAACTCGTAAAGACATTTTGTAATTCCGGAGCGTGATAAAGTTTTCCTTCAAAGCCACCTTGTTCTCGCGCATAAAAACTTTCAAGCATTATAATAAATCTTTCTAATTCTTCAAAGTTGGTAATTTTTAATAAACGACCATCATTTATTTTGATAAATTCTTTTTTATTTTCTACATATTTTTTTAAATCTTCTATGTTGATCTTATCTTTTCCGCCATAACAATTAACGTCAAACCAAAGCAAATCATTTTCTGCGTTTAGATCAACATTGAAATCCGCAGAAAAACTTTCTTCTATAAAATTAAATTCATCGTTAATAAATTTAATTGCATAATTGTTTTCATCTGCTATTTTTTTAAGATATTGCCAATTATTTTTAAAAAAATTAAAAATTTGTTTTTCCCCGTTATATTTACATTTCAATGTTTTACTAAAACCAGATTGTTTTTCATTGTAAAAACTTTTAAATAATTCAATTTCTTTTTTAATTTCAAGTGGCGCGTATGAAATATTTTTGTCGTTTATTTTTATTATATATTTATTTTGATTTTTAAATTCTCGTCTTTTAAATGTATGTCTGTATTTACTTTTTGAATAAAAAATTGTTTCAGAAACATCCTGATAATAAAAGCCATAATCAATAGCTGGCTTTATAACAAGCGATTCTTCTGTGGCTTTAAAATCAACAATAACGCATGGAGTTATCCCATTAAATTTTTGAACATTAAAATTGGTTGTTATGTTTGTTTCTAAATCTAAAAATTTCTTTCCGTCATTTATGATTTTATTTACATCAATAATTTCATGTTCCAATAATTGAGTTTGCAAAAAGTCATTTCTATTATATTCATAATAAAAATTTTCATCCAATTCAATTCGAGAAATAATTTTTAAAAGATGAATCGGGACTTTATGAATGTAAATATTATTTTGCGCAATGCATATTAAATGGTTATTTTTGCAAAAAAGTTGAGAACCTTGTTGCCAATTTTTTTTAATTGCATAATCCTCATCAAGTTTAAAAATAAATGTATGTTGAGTTTGTTTATAGTATTCATTATATTGTTCATTTAAAATTAATTTTGCTTTTATTTTTTTTATTGTTTCTGTAAAAAATAATTCTTGAAATTGTGTATTCCACCAATTGGTATGTCTTTTTTGTTTAAAAATTTTTAGTTTTGATTTTTTAATTAAATTAAAAAATTTTTCATAATCAATTTTTTCTCTAAATTGCCAGTCATCAAATTTTTCCAAAAATTTAAAAACGGCTTTTTGGTCTTGAGAGATTTCAGAATATTTTTTTAAAATTTGATCTGGTTGAATAGCCTCTCTTCTATTGCGAGAATTTTTGTATATATTAATATTTAAATCGCAATTAATTACAATTTGAAAATTTTCTGGATTAAATTTTTCTTGTTTTTGAATAAAATTTTTTCTAGCATTATTCATTGCATTTACATTATTTGCGCATGGCGTATTATTTTTTGTCGCCAACTCATTAGTTATTTTTTCAAATGCGCCATACGAATTATCGTTAGCTTTTTCTATTAAAAATTTTTCAAAAGCGTGAATAAATCCAATTCCCAAGGCCACTAAATGTTTGCAATTGCTATAATATGGACAATCGCAGTTTAATCCATCGAATTTGTTATTTTTAAAATCAAAAAACATACTGGCGTTATAGTCATTACTGCCAGATATTTTTCCAATAATTTTTAATTTTGTTTCCTCTGTTTGAAAAGTTTCTATTTTTTTTATGCGGTTATTGTCAATATATTCAACGCCTCTTTTAAAAATAGAAGATTCAAATTTTTTTTTGAAATCATTTAAGACCAAATTACTATTAAACATAGCAAGATTTATTTGTCAAAATGAGAATGTTATTTAGATAATGGTGGTAATATAAAAATATTTTTTAGACAGTCTAAGATATCACTGTATGGTTTTAATATTTTATTTTCTCTAAGATCGCCTCGAATACCAATAATGCTACCTAATTTTTCATGAAGACTTAAAATAATATTTTTTAAAGAAATAATATTTAAAAAGCTTTTTTGAGAAGAGTTATTTTTTAAAAAAAGTAATTTATCTTTTATTTTTATAAACAGCGGGGCAATCCCATTTTCTATATTTAGACAAGAGTGATATGGGTTTTTTTCTTTTTCATTTTGCGTTTCTGAAATATAATTTTTCATTTCTTCTATATGCGCTTCAATTTTATTTATTGAATTTTTAATATGTTCTATTAGTGTCTCATTATATTTGTGTTCAATTTCTTGTAAAGTTTTTGGAAAAGATTCAATCATTTTATCTTTTACTCCTAAAAAATAATTTTCTATTATAGCAAATGATTCTTTGCTGTTTTTGGGTTGGTTGCAAAGATCAAAAAGGGTAGATTGCCCTATTATTTTTTCTGGAGGAAATTTTTCATTCGGATTTCTATGGGCCATTCGTTCCATCCAAGGGTTATAAGACATAAAAAAATATATTAAAAATTTAAAATTAATTTATTTTTATTGAATTATTATTTCAATATGATTTTTTATTTTCGGAGTTTTTATTGTCCAAAAAGGAGAAAATTTTATTTCTGTTTTTTGGATTTCATTGAATTGGCTTAAATATTCTTCAAGTTCTTTTTTTGTTAGATCAATTAATTTATTTTTATTTAAAATTTCTGCTTCTGAATCTAAAACACTCATTCCTTCTATATGAATTTTAATTGTAGCTTCTTTGATTTTAGAGTTGTATTGTTCAATTGAATAGATAAAATTTTGCAATGGATTGATTAATTTTTGCGAGGATGAAATTTTTAAGGAAAGTTTATTCTTGGCTATTTGAAATAATTTTTCTTTATCAAAATTAATTGCGGTAATTTTGCATTTAATTTTTAAATTTATTATATCTTTTTGTTCTCCTATTTTCGCGTCTTTTATTATTTCTACAATTTCAGAAGTGAAAAGAGATGGAATTGAAGTATTTTTTTCATTTGTAGCAAGTGATTCGTTAATTCTTTTCTGGATTCTTTTTAAAATCTTTTCTTTTAATGTGTTTGAACTATTTTCAATAATTTCTTCTGTGACAATTTTAATTTTTTGAGTATTCTTTGTTATTGATTCAGAGCTTTTGGCATAGATTTTGTCTTGCATTTGTTTTGACAAGCCAGGTATAGCAAAAAGAGTTTCTTTCGGAATTTCTTTTTCTAATTTGTTGGCGTAAATTTCAATTTCTATTTTTCCATTAGCTGGAATTGATACATTTTTTTTTAAACGGCACAAAATACCATCCTGGGAAAGTAGGCGAGTAGTAGCAATTAAATAATGATTGGCAGAGGTTTCGTTAAAAATAATTACCTTGCCTGTTGAAGGTATTTCTGTTTTTGCATCAGTTTCTTTAATTAGAAAAGCGCCTTGTTCTTCTTCAAATGTTTCAGAAAAAATAGTTGGGAGCATATTTGGATTTTGAAAATCAACCGTTTCTTTCGCTTGAATAGTAAAATCTGTTGACACTTTTTTTAAAATAGGAGCGATAATAATTATTGCTTTGCTGTAAGAAAAATAAATAATAATTAAAATTAGAAAAAATGTTAGCGTAACAAAAGTAATAATTATTTTTTTGAGAAAATTGTCCATAAAATTATTTTGTATATTTTGAAATGTTTACTAAAATTCCAGCGGCAAATAAAGATGTTGCTAAAGAAGTTCCGCCATAGCTAATAAATGGTAATGGAATGCCAGTGATTGGAGCTAACCCAACCATGGCGGCGATATTAATAAAAGATTGAAATCCAAACCAAGAAATAATTCCAATAATCGTAAATTTGGTAAATTCATTTGGAGCATTTTTGGCAATTTTTAATCCTCTAAAAATTAAAAATAAAATTAAAATGATTAGCGCGCTAGAAAAAATAAATCCTAATTCCTCTGCGATAATTGCAAAAATAGAATCTCCAATTGTTTCCGGGAGATATTGAAATTTTTGTTGGGAATGTCCTAGTCCTAAACCAAAAAGTCCGCCGGATCCAATCGCTAAAAACGCTTGATTGATGTGATATCCTATGCCTAATGGATCTAGCTTTGGATTAAGAAAAATTGTTAGTCTTGCTAATCGATAAGGCGCGGTTTTAATTAATATCCACAACAATCCTATTCCGCTCAAAGCAATTAGTGAGAGATGTTTCAGTTTAGCGCCTGCCACAAACAGCATTACAAATGAGATAAAAGCGATAACAGACATTGTCCCAATATCTGGTTGTAGAATTATTAAACAACAAATAATTCCTAGAATAAAAAGAAATGGAATGATGCCCTGAGAAAAATTTTTAATTTTTTCTTTTTTTTCTTTTAGCCAAGATGCCAAAAAAAGAATTAAAGCAAGTTTTGTTAACTCACTAGGTTGGAATGAAAAGCCAATAATATTAATCCAACTTTTTGTATCTCTGTCGTGTGTTGCTCCAATTCCAGGAATAAAAACAGCGATTAAAAGTAAAATAGAGCCAATTAATAATACAGGACTTATTTTTTCTAATTTATTATAATTTATTTTTAGCGCTAGAAAAAAAAGTATTAATCCAGGAAACAGTCCAAATAGAATTTGATGTTTTAAAAGGTAATAGCTGTCATTAAATTTTTGATAAGAAGTTACAGTGCTAGCCGATGAAAGAGTTATTAGCCCAATAATTATGGTAATAAATAATGCAATAATAAAAATATAGTCGGGTTGGTGAGATTTAGAAAAATTAGGAATAAGCATAATAAGAACTAAAATTACAATAATTTTTTGATTTTGTCAATTTCTATGGCCATGACAATTAAGATTATTTCCTTTACATTTATTTTTTTAAATAATATAATTTGTTATTATTAATTATATTTTATGCTTTTTACTATAAAACAATACGTTGTTGCATTGTATGAATCTTTAAAAGATGAAAAAGAAATTGATCAAATTAATCAAAAAATTTTTAATTTCGCAAAACTGTTAAAAAAAAATAATGATCTAAAATTAAAAAATAAAATTCTTTTAGAATTTGAAAAATATTGGAAAGAAAAACAAGGAATAATAAACATTTTAATAAAAAATACTAATCCATTAGAAGAAGAACAAAAAAAAGAAATAATAAATTGGTTCTTAGTTCACGGCGAAAAATTATTAAATAAAAAAATAAAGAGTATAGAAATTAAAGAAGAAATTGATAAAAATTTAATTGGCGGAATGATTTTAAAAATTGAAGATTTAATTTTTGATAACTGTATAAAAAAACAATTAAAAAAAGCGCGAGAAAAGTTAATTTAATAAATATAGTTATCAACAGTTTTGATTTTTTTTTATTTATTTTTTTTAAAAATGATTATATAATTTATAAAATAAATTTTTTAAATTACATTTTTAAAATGGAAGGGGGTGGGACAAATGGCAGCAGCAAAAAAAGCAGCAAAAAAAGCAGTAAAAAAAGTAGTAAAAAAAGTAGTAGCAAAAAAACCAGTAAAAAAAGTAGCAGCAAAAAAGAAAAAATAAACATTTGCGTATATTCTAAAAAATAAAACTTTCTCTAATTAGAGAAAGTTTTATTTTTTTATTTTTCCATAAACACCATCATAACCGGGACTAATAATTATTTTTTCTGCCCTCATTTTTTTTATTATTTTAATAATTTTGTTTGAAGCAATTCTTTTTAATTCATCAAAATTTATATTTAATAAAATATTAAATTCATTTCCTCCAAAATGAATTAAACGCAAATATTCATTTTCAACTTTTTGAGAATTTTTTCCTAACATAAAACTTTCAGCGATAATTTCTTGAAGTGGAATTATTTTTTTGTACGGAATAAATTTTTTAAAATTAATTTTTGCAATAGGGCGATTAGCCAATTCTTCTACTCGATATAATACCCCTTTGGTCAAGTGTTTTTTACATTTAGGGCAAATGCCCTGATATTTTTTTGTTTGTTCCGGAGAAAAATTTATTTGACATTCTCGATGTCCATCAAAATGATACTTTCCATATTCCGGAAAAAATTCAATTGTATAAAGCAATTGACTATTAGAATTTTTCATTTGTTTTATCGCGTTTATAATTTCTTTGTAGTTCAAATGTTCTAATTTAAAAACATTTGCCTCTCTACCAAGATTTTGCAATGAATGTGCATCTGAATTTGAAAGCAATGTAATTTTATCTAAAATAGAAAAACAATGATTCATTATTGGATCAGACGAAAGACCTGTTTCAATGGAATAAATATATGGGGTTAATTCTTCAAAACATTCTTCAATAGAATTAAATCCAGATTTTGAACCAAAAATTGAAAACCATGGAGTCCAAGCATGAGCGGGAACAATTAAACAATCACTTGAAATATCCAAAACTATTTTTGCTAATTCTTTTACATCAATACCAAGGATTGGTCGGCCATCAGATTTTAAATTTCCAATTAAAGAAAGTTTTGCGTTAATTTTTTCTACTGTTTTAAAATCCGGAGCAAAAATTAAAAGATGGATTCGTCTACCCCTACCATTTTTAGTATAGATGCAACTAATCTCGGTAGTAAAAATAAATTTTACAAAATGCGATTGTTTTTTTAAAAAGGATTTTTTAATTTTAAAAAGTCCTTCATTTTCAGATGGTTCTAATTTTTTTTTCAATTCAGCCATCCATATTGGATGAGTAAAATCTGAAACAGTCAAAATATCTATTCCCTTAATTTGAGCCCATTGATTAAAATGTTCTAAGTCCATCAATTTGCTTGTCGCGCGAGAATATTTTGAATGCAAATGAAAATCAGCGATATATTGCATAAAAATCTAAAATCTCAATATTAAATATAAAATAAGCAAAAATTTCTAAAAGAAATTTTTTCAATTTTTAATTTTTAATTTTGTAATTTTTAAATAATTTTTAATGATTTAATTTTTCATTTTGTATTTTGATTTGTTATTTTGATTTTTGATTTTTACATTTTGATTTTTTTATCATTTGGATTTATCAATTATTTATAGTTTTAATTTTACATTTCTTTCATTTCTCCCCAATTGTCGCCAATTTTAATTTTTACTTTAATGGGAACTTTAAATCTTTTTGTTTCTGGCGATTCTTCCATTTCTTGTCTAATTAATTTAATTGCATCCTTAATAAAATCATTTTTTACTTCAAAAATTAACTCATCATGAACTTGTGAAATTATTTTAATTTTATCAAACATTTCATTATAAATTCTTTCATTTATTCTAATCATTGCTATTTTGATTAAATCAGCAGCAGTTCCTTGAATAGGCATATTTATTGCCATTCGTTCGGCAGTATTTTGAATTTGAAATATTTTTGAATTTATTTCTGGTAAATACCTTCGACGACCAAATAATGTTTCAACATATTCATTTTTTTTAGCCGCTTTTTTTATTTCTTCTAAATAATTTTTAATGCCATTGTGAATTTGAAAATATTTTTCAATAAATTCTTTTGCCTTGACTGAAGAAATGCCAGTTCTTTGAACTAGACCATATACTCCCATTCCATAAATAATTCCAAAATTTATCGCTTTTGCCTGTTGTCGCATTTCTGAATTCACTTGATCTAATCCACATTCATTAATTTCAGCTGCCGTTCTAATGTGAATATCTTCATTTTTTTTAAAAGCCAAAATCATTTTTTTGTCATTAGCTAAAGAAGCAATGATGCGTAATTCTATTTGAGAGTAATCGGCAGTAATTAATTTGCATCCATCTTCTACTACAAAAGCTCTTCTAATTTCTTTGCTAAATTTTCCTTTAATTGGAATATTTTGTAAATTTGGATTGGAAGAAGATAAACGACCAGTAGCAGTAATTGTTTGATTAAAACTTGTATGCACTCTTTGCGTATTTAAATTAATCAATTTTGGTAATGTTTCTGAATAGGTTGATCTTAATTTAAAAATTTCGCGATATTCAAAAATTAAATTAATGATTGGATGCATGCCTTTTAATTTTTCTAATTCTGAAGCGGCAGTAGAAATTCCTGTTTTTGTTTTTTTAATTCCATTAATAGAAATTTTTAATTTTTCAAATAAAATTTTCTTTAGCTGTATTGAAGAATTGACATTAAATTCGTTGCCAGCCAATAAATAAATATTTTCTTTTAATTGTTTTTCATAAACAATAAGTTGTTCGGTTAATTTTTTTAAAATTTTTGTATTGATTTTTATTCCATTTTTTTCCATTTTAACTAAAACAGGAATTAGAGGCATTTCTATCTTTTGAAATAAATTCCATAAATTTTTTTCTTTTAATTGCGACATTAATTTATCAATTAATTGAAAGGTATAATCCGCATCTTCGCAAGAATATTCTGCCATTTTTTGGATTGAAACAGATTCAATTATTTGTTCTAATTTTTTTGCATCAATTGTTTTTGGAATTTTATTTCCAATTAAATTTTCAAAAGAAATCATTTGATGTCCTAATTCTATAAAAACCACCGAATCCAAATTATGAGCGCGACTTCCAGGATTTAATAAATAAGAGGCGATCATTGTATCAAAATTTATTCCTTTTAAGTTAATTCCTTGTTCTTGTAAAATCGCTGCATCAAATTTAATATTATGTCCATATTTTTTTATTTTTGAATTTTCTAAAATATTTTTTAAATTTTGAATTTTGTATTCCGAATTTTGTATATTAATATAATATGCTTTTCCTTTTTTCCAACAAAAACTAATGCCTAATAATTTTGCATTAAATGGATTCAAACCAGTCGTTTCTGTGTCTAACGCAAATGCTTTTTGTTTTTTTAATTCTTGTAAAAATTTCTCAAACTTCTCTTCCGTATCAATTAATTGATAATCTGTATTATCTGTTTTTATGTTTTTATATTCTTGCATTTCATTATTTTTTTGCTCAATATTTTTATATTCTTGTGTTTTAAAAAATTCCAATATTTTTGGTAGGAGCGATTTGAATTCTAATTCTTGAAATAACTGCATAATTTTTTTTTGATCAAATCCTGCTAATTTACATTTTTCTAATTCAATTTGAATTGGGGCATCTTTTAAAATCGTTACCATTTTTTTACTAAGAAATGCGGCATCCTTATGTTGTAAAAGTAGCATTTTTGTTCTTTCTTTAATTTGATCGTTTAATTCAGGCATTGCTTCATAAATTTTTTCCAATGTGTCGAATTTTTTTAATAATTCAATAGCTGTTTTCTCGCCAATGCCTGGTACCCCAATAATGTTATCTGATGGATCGCCACGCAACGCTTTAAAATCAATCATTTGTTCTGGAGTAAGGCCATAACGTTCTTTTATTGTTTTTGCGTCATAGACTATTGTTTCGGAAACGCTTTTTTTAAAGGTATAAATCTTAACATTTTCGTTGACCAATTGTAAAGTATCTAGATCGCCAGTAACAATAATAATTTCTTTTGGCGATTTACACTTAGAAAGTGTTAATTGATGCGCGATTGTTCCAATCAAGTCATCTGCTTCATATCCATCTTTTTCAAAAATAGGAATATCAAAAACTTCTAACAACTCTTTTACTCTTGGGATTTGATTATAAAATTCATCTGGTTGTTTTTTTCGTTGAGCCTTATATTTTTCAAAAAGTTTATGTCTAAAGGTAGGCGCCTTTTTGTCGAAAGTCACAACAAAATGACTAGGATTTAATTCTTTTAAAACTCGCAATAAAATCATAGCAAAACCAAAAACAACATTTACTAGTTCGCCTTTTTTTGTATATAATAGAGGTATGGCATGCCAAGCTCGATGAAGTAGGGCGTTTCCATCAATGATTATAAATTTCATAAAATTAATTTTTTAAAAATTTTAGTTTATGATTTACGCTTGTTATGGTTGCTTCATAACAATTTTTTAAAAGAAATGCTACAGTTAATGGGCCAATTCCGCCTGGAACAGGGGTAATAAAGGCAGCTTTTTTAAAAATATTTTCAAAATCAACATCGCCTGTACTTTTATTTTTTATAAAATTATATCCAACATCAATAATAATGCTATTTGTTTTTATCATTTCTGCAGTAATAAATTTTGACTTTCCAACTATAACAATTAAAATATCCGCTTTTTGGGATATTTTTTTTAATTTTTGTGATTTATTTTTTGTATAGAAAAAAATATTTACATTTAATTCCAATTTTTCTAATAAATGTTTTAATAATTTTGCAAAAAGTTTATTCTTGCCAATAATTAATGCATTATTTTTTTGTTTTAAAATGCGCGCCGGAATAATTTTTAAAAATTTAATAATAGCGTTAAAAACCGGGGGCATAATCGTTTTTTCTTCTGATAATATTTTTTTTATATTTTGCGGATGAAATCCATCAACATCTTTTTTAGGGTCAATCGCTTTAATTATTTTGGTTGTATTTAATCCGCAAGGTAATGGCAATTGGACTAAAATTCCATGAACATTTGAATCGCTATTAAGGATTTTAATTAAAAGAAGAATTTTTTTTTCTAATTCTAAATTTTTTTGTATATTTTTAAAAAAATATAATTTAAAATTTATTCCAATTTCTTCGCATGCTTGTTTTTTAATTTTAACATAAACATTTGAGGATTTATTTTGCCCAACTAAAATAATTGCTAAACCCGGTTTAATTTTGGATTGTGCAATTTTTTGTTTTAATTCTTTTTTAATTTTTTCTGCTATTTCATTTCCTTTTAATAGTTTTTCCATATTTGTATTTTAGCACATTTTTAAAAAATACACCTCTGTTTAACATTAAATTAATAATAATATAACACAA
>JBBTVT010000028.1:0-5597 GCA_038078655.1 Patescibacteria group bacterium | reverse complement strand
GGAAGGGAAATAAACAAAAGATATTATTTCTTATTCCAATTAAATATAATTAAACTTTATAATAAATAGCAAATAAAAAATGCTATTTTTATATTCTCTAAATTAGAAAGTTACATTTGGTGCCCAGGAGAGGATTTGAACCTCCATACTCTTACGAGCGCTACCACCTCAAGGTAGTGCGTATACCAATTTCGCCACCTGGGCATAATAAAATAGATAAAAATTTTTTGAAAAAAATTTTAAATTTTATAAATACTTTGCAATATAACAACTTTAAAAGTTAAAGGTTGTTTTTTATTTCTTTATAATTAAAAACCGGACCATCCTTACAAACATATTTTGAATCAATGGCACAGTGCTGACAAATTCCAATTCCGCAATGCATACGACGCTCCAATGATAAAAAAATATTTTCATCCGGAATTTTTAATTCTTTTAATTTTTCAATAACAAATTTATACATAATTGGAGGACCGCACAAAAAAGCTTTTAGTTGATGTGTCGTCATTGTTTGTAAATCTATTTTGTCAAACAAAGTGGTTATTAGTCCAACATTGCCATTCCATTTTGAATCTGGTTTATCAAGTGTAATATGTAAATCTAAAAAATTTTTCCATTGTTTATGTTCATTTTTAAACAAAAGATCATTGCAATTTTTTGCGCCATAAAAACAAATAATTTTGTTTTGCCTTGTATTTCCTATTGTTTGGATAATTGATCTTAAAGGAATTAATCCTATCCCCCCACCAATTAACAGTAAATTTTCTAAATTTTTTATTTCAGGGAATCCATTCCCATATGGTCCTCTAATTTGAATTTCATCGCCAATTTTACAATTATGCAATCTTGTTGTAAGTTGTCCAATTTTTCTAACGCAAATTTGAAAAAAATTTTCATTTAAATTTGATGAACATATTGCAAAGGGTGCTTCACCAAAACCAAATATTCCTGCCTCTATAAATTGACCTGGCGTAAAAAAAAAGTTTTTTTGATCCTCTTCTTTTTTAAATTGCAAAGTAAAAAGTTTTATTTCTTTTGTTTGCGATTTAATATTTTTAATAATAGCTGTTTTGAGTTGATAGGAGTTTATCATAAAATAATTTTTAATTTTTTATTTTTTCCAACACATCTCTTATGTCAATTCCTGCTGGGCAAACTTTTATGCAACGTCCGCATCCAACGCATCCAGAAAAATTATATTCATCAGGAATTCGAACAAATTTATGATAATACCAGTTATAAATTCTTTTGGCTGTGCTATTTAAAAATTTGTATCCTTCGGCAATTTCTGAAAATTCTTGAAAAAAACAATTAGACCAGCATTGCTCCCTTTGTCCTTCATTTTTTCCTAAAGTCATTTGATCTTTAATGTCAAAACAAAAACATGTTGGACAAACCATAGAACACTTTCCACATTCTATGCATTTTTTTCCCAGCTCTTCCCAAACTTTGGTTTTATAATTTTTTTTTATTATATTTTTAATTTTAATCATTTCTAGATTTGCGCCTTCTTCTTTGATTGGTCCGGCAAATTGAATGTGTTCATAATTTTTATATCCAAATTCGTCTAAAATTTTTTGTCCAATAATAGTCCCAGTAAAAACTTTGTATTTTATTTCTTTGGGTTTTGATTCAACTTTTTGTTTTAAAAAAAATGGCTGACAAATAGGTGCTGGATAATTTATTATTCCTAAAAAAATATCAAATCGTAAATGCTCTAAAATATCTTCTTCATATTTTTCTTTCCAATTTTGAAAAATTTTTTCATCTGACAACATAATGCTTTGTCCAATAGTGAGGGTATTTTTCCTTTTTTCTTGATAATGAAAATCTTTTTCAAAAACATTATTATAAAGCGTTAAAGCGCTAAGATCAAAAACGCTCAAACCAAATAAGGCTTGTTTTTCAATTATATTTTTATTTTTAATTAAATGATTTTTTTTAAATTTAAATAAAATTTCTTTTTGAGGAAGAAAAAATTTTTTAAAAGAATAAAAAGAAAGTTTTCCTAATAATTTAAATTTTTTTGGATTCGTAATTGGTTTGATTTTTATTATTTCGTTTTCTTCAAATGAGCCGAAAGTAGAATATTTTTGAGCCTGTAAGTAAATAATAAATTTTTGCAATTGCATTTGAGTCATAAAATAAGAATAAAATATTTATTTCAAAACAATTTTTTTATCTACTACACAAACCTTGATTGTTTGATTATCTTTAAATTTGTCTTCTAGCATTTTCTGGGCGATTTTATTAATAATTAAATTTTGAATTGTTTGACGAATTAATCTTGCGCCTTGTTCCGGGACAAAACTTTTTTTTGCAATAAATTTAATAGCTTCATCTGTTAATTCAAGTTTTAAATCTTTTGTCGCTAAATTTTTATTCAATTCTTTTATTTGCAAAATGGTTATTTTTTCTAAATCATCAGCGTTTAATGGTTGAAAGACTAAAATTTTGTCTATTCTGTTTAAAAATTCCGGACGAAAATGAGTGGGTAATTCTTTTAAAATCTCTTTTTTTGCTTGTTTATAAATTTCTTTTTGTTCTTCGTTTTTATCATTTGTTCCGAATCCTATGTTGGCGCATTGATTGAATTTTTCTATGCCGACATTAGAAGTCATGATAATTATTGTATTTTTAAAATTAATTTTTCGTCCAACGGAGTCAGTTAAATGTCCATCTTCTAAAACTTGAAGTAAAAGATTTAAAACATTTGGATGTGCTTTTTCTACTTCATCTAATAAAATTAATGAATACGGTCGCGTTTTTACAGCATCGGTTAATATTCCTTTTTCTTTGTAACCAACATAACCAGCTGGAGCTCCAATAAGTTTTGAGATATTAAAACTTTCGTTAAATTCAGACATATCAATTCTAATAAATGCGTCTTTGTCAATGAAAATAGTTTCAGCCAATATTTTAGCGCATTCGGTTTTTCCAATTCCGCTAGGTCCCAAAAAAAGAAACGATCCCAATGGTCGGTTTGATGGCATCAATCCTAGACGAGAACAACGTATACATTTGCTTATTTCTTTAATCGCTTGATCTTGATTAATAATTTTTTCATGTAAAGTTTTTTCCAGATCAATTAATTGTTTTTTTTCATCTGATGCTAATTTTTGAATTGGAATTTTTGTCATTTTGGAAATTGTTTCTCTAATTTCTTTTTCGGTTATTTTTCCTAAAATTTTCTTTTTATTTTTTTTGTCGCAAAGCATATTTATTTCTTGCAAAATTTTATCGCTTCGTTCTTTAAGAATAAATGCTTCTTTAAAATCTTCTTTTAAAATTGCTTCTTTCTTTTTTTCTTCAATGTTTTCCAATTCATTTTCTAATTTTTTAATTTCTTTTAGAACCTCATTTTTTGTATTAGCCACTTTAATTCTAGATGCTGTCTCATCAATTAAATCGATGGCCTTGTCTGGTAAAAATTTAGATGGAATATATTGTTCGCTTAAAACACAAGCGGCTTGTAATGCTTCGTCGGTAATGAAAACCTGATGAAAGGTTTCATAGTTATTTTTTAATCCCTTTAAAAATTGAAAGGTTGTTTCTATGCTTGGTTCGTTCACCAAAATAGGCTGAAATCTTCTTTCTAACGCGGATTCTTCCTCAATATATTTTTTATATTCGCTTAGAGTTGTTGCTCCAATTAGATGAATTTCTCCATGAGCCAAAGCGGGTTTTAAAATATTGGCAGCATCCAATGATCCTTGAGCGTTGCCAGTTCCAACAAGTGTATGAATTTCATCAATAAATAAAATAATATTTGGATCTTTTTTTACTTCATCAATAATTTGCTTAAAGCGCATTTCAAATTCTCCTCTATAGGTTGTTCCAGCAACGACAGCATTTAAATCTAGAGTAAAAATCTTTTTATTGATTAAAATGGTTGGCGCTTGTCCTAATGCAATTTTTTTAGCTAAACCTTCAACTATTGCTGTTTTTCCAACGCCAGGATCGCCAATCAGAACTGGATTATTTTTTGTTTTACGGGACAAAATATCAATTAATCGATTAATTTCATCCACTCTTCCAATTACTGGATCAATAAATTTTTGATTTTTAGGATCGGTTAATTCCGTGCAAAAGAAATTTATTGCTGAATTTTTATTTACTAAAGAATGTTTCATTCTTTGATTTGTAAATGGAGCGGTTAATTCGGAAAATTTAGAGGTTGTTTTTAGAATATTTTTTATTTGTTTTTTTAAATATTCTAAATCTATGTCCATGCCTATTCTTTTATCTTTCCAAATTTTTTTAAAAGAGGGGAGATCTGCCTGAACAATAGCATAAAGCAAATGTTCTGTTCCGATATATTTATGTTGATTTTGAGCAGCAATTAAAACGGCTTTCGTGAGTATTTTTTTTGTTGAAGACGATAAGGTAATATTTTTCATTCTTTCATTAATAATTTTTTCGCCAGGATGTTTAGGAAAGCCGGATTTGCTAGAAATAAAAAATAAAATTTTAACTCT
The DNA here is from genome assembly GCA_038078655.1 of Patescibacteria group bacterium. GTDB lineage: Bacteria > Patescibacteriota > Patescibacteriia > UBA2591 > PGYQ01 > PGYQ01. The sequence goes on along the minus strand of JBBTVT010000028.1, from coordinate 1,119 downwards.
TTCTGCTATTATACCTATTCTATCTAAAATTTCTTTACTTAAACTACCTTTAATTGAAGATAAACCACAAAATAAATGTTCCGGTGTTATTTCTGGAGAATTTAAAATTGCGGCTATTTTTCTAGCATCAATAAACGCATCATTAAGATATTTGGTGAATCTTTGTGTAATATTAGGATTAATCATATAAACGATAATATAAAATTTTAAACAAATGTCAATGAAATAATTTTAAAATTTTTCTAACATTGTTGCGCCTAAAATTGCTGCATTTTCTCCAAGTTTAGATTTTATTATGGGGGTTTTAAATAACCCCTTATTCATTAAATGTTTTTTTGTTTCAGCAATGGTTGGTTTGTATAGCATTTTAATTTCACTGAGACCTCCGCCTATGATAATAATATCTGGATCAAAAATGTTTAATAAATAAGATAGTCCAATTCCAAGATTTTTAGCAATTTTTAAAATGACTTTTTTGGCTGTTTTATTTTTTATAGCTTCCTTATTAATTTCTATGCCTGTTTTTTTATTTTTTGTTAAAATTTTATAATATTTTTCTAGGGCGGTTCCAGAAGCAACAGATTCAAAACATCCTCGATTTCCGCAATTACATTTTGGTCCATTATTTTCAATAATGATACGATGACTTAATTCGCTCATTAAATAATGAGCGCCACAATATATTTTTTTATTTATTGTTATTCCAATTCCAATGCCAGTACCAAGAGTAATACCAATAACAATATTTTGTTTTTTTCCTGCCCCAAAGATACTTTCCCCCAAAACAAAACATTGTGCGTCATTAGCTAAAAAAACAGGTATTTTAAATTTTTCTTCTAAAATTTTTTTAAGATAAATATTTTTAAAATTTTTAGGAAAATTTACAGATTCGATAAGTATTCCTTTTTTGAGATCAATTTGTCCTGCAATTCCTATACAAATTTTTTTTACATTTTTATTCCAATTTTTTTCTATAATTTCAAAAATATTTTGCAAAATTGAATTCGCGTCTTTTTTTATTTGAGTAGCGATTTTTGTTTTCTTGATAATTTTAAAATTATTATCAACAAGACAACAAATAATTTTTGTTGCGCCAATATCTAAACTAATAATCATAAT
>JBBTVT010000027.1:0-1380 GCA_038078655.1 Patescibacteria group bacterium | reverse complement strand
TTCCACTAAATTCAATTTGATAATTTGATCCAGAAGCTGCATCTTTTGGGATTGTGCAACTAACTAATCTTTGCGGAACTTGATCATCAGTAGGTCTGCAAGTTGAAGAATCTTGATTTTGACCCCTAAGTATTATATAATAACTGACATTTTTTGAATTATAACCAGTCCATGTAAAATTAAATGTCTCTCCTGCTTTAAGTATTGTTGTTCTATTCGGAAAAGTAATAACGACAGGAGATTGTTCTATTCCTGGCATAATAGTAAAACCATCACTAGAATCAGAAACGCTAATTGTTGAATCTTTTGACGAACGACCATCAATACTTATTTGATACTTTCGTGGCAAAGAACCACCACCCGGTAATTGATTTTGTTGAATTGTCCAATCGTAATATCCTTGATTTGCAGGAACTGATCCGTCATAAATATAATTTGTACTACCAGAACCAAAAATTGTAGAATCGTAAATATATATTTTTACATAATTTATATTTGAATCATTCCACCAGCTTATTTTTTTAGTATCTCCAACTCTCCATTCATCTCCTCTGTTTGGAGAAAGGAGGGTGATGGAAGGAGTAACAGAAGAGATAAATGGCATGTCGTACCCATAAACAGAATTTGATATGGTAATATTTTGGCCAGAGCTTACACTATTTGCACCAATGCTAATAATCCCCATGGTTACTACATCACCCGTTTGAGCAGAACTATTTACACTGATTTTAATCGTTAAAGCCTTGCTTGTGGCCTTTGGTATAATCCAATTCAAATTATTAAAATAAGCTTGCCTTTTGGCATCTAACGAAATTGAAGTAGCGCCAATTTGTGTCGTGCCATCGTATATCTTCACATTATAAATTACTGATTCTCCCATCTGATAAGAAACCTTTTGTGATTTATCAGCAACGATAATGTTATTTATCTTTATGTCTTCGGCATTTCCTGCTGTAAGTCTCATCATCGCCACACTAACTTCTGTGGAACCACCTATAATATTTTGAGAAACTGGAGTGGAAGGGTCTAAAAATAGTGATAAATATTGAGTTCCTTGGGTAACACTAAACGATAAATCACTCCTGTCAAAAACGCTTCTATCTTTTAAGCCAACATAGATCTTCAGGTTACCGCCGGTCATAGCGGCTGTCCAAGAATATTTTCCCAAAGAAAGGTCAATATTTTCGGCAATGATAATAGCCATAGAGTCATTCTGTTCAAGATAAATATTTCCCATACCAGTCAAATTAAATGCCTTCCATGCAATATCGTATGGTTTATTGAATTCCAATATTTCTCCTCCATTTGGAGATAGAACAGTAACAGATGGCATAGTAGTAGAATCTGACGTTATCTCTGCATTAGCAACATTTGAAAAAC
>JBBTVT010000026.1:0-5904 GCA_038078655.1 Patescibacteria group bacterium | reverse complement strand
ATAATTATTTTATCACTAAAAGCAACAGTGATAATTTGGGAGAAAAAAATATGAATTTACAAATTGAAATGAATCCAGTAGAAGAAGCATTGATAAAAGATGGTGGATATAATACAAAAGATTTTAATGAAAGGTGTAATAAAGTAGCAGAGGAAAGAAGAAAAATACAAGGACAATTGGATGTTTTTTTGAATCAAATAAATTTTATAGAATTGGATAAAAGAAATGAAGCATTAAAAAAAGCGCTTGATGAAGTTAATAAAATTAAAACATCTTATAGTAGTGGATTAAAAATAGAAGAAACAAAGATAAATGAAATAGAGGTGGGCAAAAATGAAGCACAAAGCGTTTTAGAAATAAAATTTGAATTTTTTAAAAATACCTTTTCAAATTTTAGAGAAGAAAGTAAATTGACTGAAGGTGAAAAAAATATGGTTATTGCGGAAATTTTTAAATACGGACAAGAAAAAATTAAAGAAATAAAAGAAAAATTTTTAGAAGAAATTATTTCAGAATATTATAAATTAGAAAATGAGCAACACCTTAAAGAAACGGAAAGTGGAAAGCAAAGAATACAAGAATTAAAAGAAATGGTTAAAGAATTTTTTCCTTGGGATAATTTTTTTAGCAATGTATATTATCAAGGAGTTGTGCAACAAAGAAAAGCAAATAAAGAAGTAGTAGGAATAGAAAAATTAATCTATGAGGCCAAAAAAATAATCAATGATTAATGATTTGTAAGAAATAAAAAATTTAAATTTAAAAAATTCCCTTTATTCAAGGGAATTTTTAGTTGGAAAAAATTGAATTTTTTTAAAAAAGTCTTTTAATTGCCGCTAAAATTTTTCCACTGAATTTAGCTATGTCTTGATATGTAACAATTACAACCAACAACATTAATAAAATAAATCCTATGCCATGAGATATATTCTCTATCTGTTGATTGATTGGTTTTCTTCTAATTTTTTCAACTATTAAAAATGCCACCTTTCCCCCATCTAATGCTGGGAATGGAAGAAAATTAATAATGGCTAGATTTAGAGACAACATTCCTGCAAATAGAATGACATAATTTAATCCTAAATTAATCATTTGTTTTGTCATTACTGCAATTCCGATTGGTCCCGAAATATCTGCCGACAGTGTTTGATGAATAAATAGATTTTTTATTAATGAACAAAAGGCTTTTATTATTTCAATGGTTGTGGAATAAGTGAATTCGGCTCCCAATAAAATAGATTTATGCCATGGGTATGAAATAGTTCCAATTTTAACCAATTGAACCCCAATTATCTTTTTATTAACTTTCTCAGAAAATTCTGGTTGTATTTTTTTTTCAAAAATTTTATTTCCTCTTTTAATTTTTATCGCAATTTCTTTTTTTGAATTTTTCTGAACATAATTTTGGAACATAGAGACTTCCTCAATTTTTTGATGATCCATTTCAAGAAAAGTATCTCCTAATTGAATATCAGCTTTTTCGGCTGGAGAATTTTTTGAAACTGCCATAATTTGAATTTGCGCTTGACTAATTTTTTTTGCTCCTTGAATAGTTTTTTCATTAATAACTTGCGGAAATCCAATTACAAATACAATAGAAAATAATATAAATGCTAAAAAAACATTCATTATTACCCCTGCAGAAATAATTGCTATTTTAACTCTAATTCTTTTTGAAACAAAACTGTCTTTTTCTGTTGATTCATCACCTTCTTCCCCTTTAATTTTACAAAATCCTCCCAATGGAATCCAATTTAAAGAATAAATTGTATTATTTTTTTTTATTCCAAAAATTCGCGGAGGAAATCCAAGTCCAAATTCTTCTACTCCCACACCCAGTTTTCGCGCAACAAAAAAATGTCCAAATTCATGGACAAAAACCAAAAGTCCCAAAATTAAAATAAAAACAATAATTGTTAAAAGCATAAATTAAATTTAAATAATATTTTAAATTGTCATTATCTCTTTTTCTTTTTTTTCTTTTATTATCTCAAATTTTTTATTATATTCATCAACAATTTTATCCAATTCTTTTAATTGATAAAATTTATCATCTTCTGAAATTAATTTTTCTTGTTCTTGTTTTTGTATTTTATTTTTTATTTCATCTCTGACTTGTCTAACATTCACTCTCACTTGTTCAAATTTTTGATGAATAATTTTAATTACATCTTTCCTAATTTCTTCTGTCATTGGAGGAATGTTTAATCTAATATTTTCTCCTTCTGATGAACAGGGTAGATTTAAATTGGATATTGAAATTGTTTTTTCAATATTTTTTAAAATATTTTTATCCCATGGCTGAATAATAATTGTTTTCGCATCCAAAACATTAATATTTGCCAATTGTTTTAACGGCATTTGAGAATCATATGCTTTAATTATTAAATCTTCAACTAGCGCTGAATTGGCTCGACCAATTCTTAATTTTTCTAAATCTTTTATAAAAAAATCAACTATTTTCTCAAATTCTGATTTGTGTAATTCAATTAAATTTGATTCCATAAAAAAATAAATAAAAAATAAAATAAATTTTATTGTTGTGTTTGAAATTTTAATTTTGAAATAATCACATTAATTATTCCTCCTAATCCTAGCCAAATAATAATAATTTTAAAAAACCAACCAAAAAAAGGAATATTAAATAAAATCATTAAGATAATTATTCCTAAAATCATTGGCCCAAATAAATCATTTTTTTGCGCTGAATTTTTTGAATTTTCTGTATTTACTATTTCTGTTGATTTTTTAAATTTTTTATTTAATTCTACGCCAATCGTTATGCCAACAAAAACTTGCGCCAAATAAAGAAAAACAAAATATAAACATATTCCAATCAAACCCAATGGGATTCCAATAAGCATGGCGATTAAAAATAATAAAATTATTGGAATAATAAAAAAATAAATAATTCCACAACCTAAATTTTTCCATGGAGTTTTTGCTATCTGATCAACTATTTTTAATGTTTCTTTGCGAAATAGAGAAATAAAAATTAATCCAACAATTAAGAAACTAAACAGGGAAACCAATTTCCAAAAGAAAAAAGTCATCGTGTATTTATTTTTTTTCTTTTCAGGAGATTGAATTTTAAAAAAAGTTTTTCCAGATATTTGAGCATCAGGCGAGATATTCGCTTTTTGTGGAGCAACATAATTTAAACTTCCATTAATAATTGTTTTAGGCAACAATTCAAGAAAATTTGTTTCCAAATTAACATTTTTATTGATTTCTCCGGCTAAAAAAGTTTTTCTTCCTCTGCTATAAATATTGCCATCAATTTTTCCATTTGTTTTAATGTTTTCTCCAAAAATTAATAAATTTTTTCCAACTTTACTTTTTTCGGTAAAGGAAATGTCTTGTCCAAAAACAGTAATATTTCTATCAGTTTGATTGTTAAATATTAAAATTTCTCCAAAAATTCTAATATCGCCATCTACCTTGCCATTGATTGTGATTTTTCTCCCAGCTCCCAAAATGTCACCCTCAACATTTCCATTAATGGTTATTGTTTCTCCTGCAATAAAAAGGTCGCCTTTAATTAATCCATTAATTTCTACTGTTTCTCCTCGCACGATTAAATCATCATCAATAATTTTACTTGAATCAATATAAACATTTTTTTCTGCTTTTTGAATGACAATCGCTTGAGCTGGAAAAAATGAAAATAAAACAAAAAAAGAAAGAATAAATAAAAATAATATTTTTTTCATATATTTAAATTAAAAAAATAAATTAATTTTCTTTACTAATCCCAGCATAAATTGTTGCTGGTGTTTTTGGATCAATTAATAAAATTTTTATTGCGCTTGATGTAGGCATTTTTTTTGTTATCCATGTTGTTCCGCCATCAATTGTTTTATAAATGGTGCCATTTGTTCCATAATAAATTTCTTTTGAATTGCGAGGATTTATTGCTACAGAATAAATTTTAGTAGTACCAGGCAATGACAATAATTGTAATTCTTTCCATGTTTTACCACCATCATCGGTTTTTATTAATCCATATGTTGTTGCAAGCAAAAGCCCTTCTTTTTTATTTGGATCAAAAACAACATTTAAAATATTTTTTCCTCCAGTAAATTTTTCTAGCCCTAACGTGATATCTTGCCAATCTTTTCCTTGGTTGCCAGATCTAAAAATACCAGCATTATTTGTAACAACATAAAGGACTTGACTATTGTGAGGGTTTACTAAAATTTTTTGTATTGGATTTTTTGCGTCATTTTTTTTATTAAAAGTTTCAATCATATTCCAGCTTTTCCCTGAATTTAAACTTTGCAACAATGCTCCGTCATTTGTTCCTGCGTAGATTTTATTGGAATTATTCCAATCAGTAGCCAACGATGTAATATGTCTTTGTTCTTGATTTTCCGTAAAAATTTCTTGCAATTCTTTTTCTTCATTGAATATTTTATATATTTTATTATAAGACGCTACATAAAGAATGTTTTTGTTTTTTGAATCAATGGTTATATCATTGATTTTTCCTTTTGGAATAAAAATATTATGCCATTCGTCGCCACCATTAAAACTGACATTTAGCCCGTTTCCATTGGTTCCTAAATAAATAATTTGAGAATCATTTGAAGAAAAAAGTATTTTTGTTGGATTAATTTTGCCGATATTTTGTTTATCCTTATTTTCTTTATCTGTGGGCGATACAGAAAATGTTTTTTGTATCCATGTGTTTCCTGCGTCAGTTGATTTAAATATTCCTTCATTTATTCCGTTTTTTGCGAAATTAATTGAAATGCATCCTGTTAAAAGTAGGGGAGTAAAAAGAAGAAAAATAAAAATGAATATTTTTTTAAACATAAATGTTTTTATATTTTTAAAATTAAATTTTCAAAAACTAATTTGGGATTTGCGTTAAAAAATAGATATTCTTTTGATTTTTTAATTTCTTGTAAAATTTGAATTAATTGATCCTCGTTATATTTTTGAGTTATTTCTTCCAATTCTTTTTTAAAAAAAGAGTAAATAATAAATGTTGATAAAGAATTTTTAAGCAAAATTAAATCTCTAATTATTAAATTCCATTGAGAAAGAATATTTTGCAAAATTGCTATATTTTCTAAAAATTCATTTTTGGAAGATAATTTTTTTTCAATAAATTGAAATTTTTCACTCAGATTTTTTTGTAAAAAATTAATAAATTCTTGAACCTGTTTTTTATTTTTTAAAATCAAATCTTGATTTTGAAAAAAAGTAATTGCGCAACCAGGTTTGTTTGTTGAAATTTTTGCTAATTCAAACGCCTGTTCGGTGTTTAAATTAAATTGTTTTTTAAAATAATTAACGATTTCTTCTGTTGCAACTGGTAAAAATTTTAAAATTTGCGTTCTAGAAATGATTGTTTTTGGGAGTGATTTTAAATTTTCAGCGATTAGAATAAAAATTGTTTTTGGATTTGGCTCTTCTAATGATTTAAGTAAACAATTGGCCGCTCCTAGACTTAAGACGTCGGCGTCATTGATGACAATAATTTTATACGAACCATAAAGAGAATGTTTGGTTAATTTCTCTTGCAATGTTCTAATTTGTTCAATTGTGATATTTTTTTTATTTTCTTCCTTTTTGATAAAATGGACATCCGGATGGATATTTTTTTCTAATTGTTGACAGTGAATGCATTTTCCACATTTATTTTTGCATAATATTTTGAATAAAAAATTTTTAGTAATCGTTGTTTTTCCTAAATGTGTTGGTCCATAAAATAAGTATGCATGACTTAATTTATTGTTATCAATGCTTTTTTGTAAAAAATAAATTATTTTTTTATGTCCAATAACTAAATCCATAAGAATTTTTCATTTTTAATAAATCAATTTTTAAAATAAATCCAAATATCAAAATAAATGCAAAACGAAAAACGAAAAATGTAAAATAAATTCAAATTTT
>JBBTVT010000025.1:0-12758 GCA_038078655.1 Patescibacteria group bacterium | reverse complement strand
GATACGTAGACAACGCTTATATTTTATTTAGCAGAAGGGGCATAAAAACGCAAAACGAAAAACGAAAAATGTAAAATTAAAAAGTGCAAAATGCAAAACGAAAAACGAAAAATAACAGCGTAAAATCCAAAATACAAATATCAAAATAAATGCAAAACGAAAAACTGTCGGAAATAAATTTCGGAAGTCGGACTTCCCAAATATTGATTTTTTATTCTGATGAGTGACAAATCTATACAATTGTTTTCAATTTATTTATTAAAAAGTGTCAATTATGTTCCTGGACTTGAACAGGTTAGTTCGCCCTGTCTGCAAAGGTCTCGCTTCTGTTATTTTTTTTGCGCACGCAATTTTGCGATTGCTCTACAATCGCTTTTATTTATCCTTAATTACATTTTTCTTATTTCTTCAATAATTGATGTAATATCGTCATCAAACTGCCAATATGTCAACGACTCGCAGTTGGATAAATTGCTGTGTATGTGATATTGACCAGGAGGTATTCTCAATTCTTCTCCTTCTTTGAGTATTTTTTTCTCAACAAGTTTATTATTCTTGTAGAGTTCTATAACACACTCACCTTTAATTTGCCTTAATTGTTCTTGAACTGGTCGGTTGTGTTTCTTTAATTTTTGATTTGACAATAGAGACAAAAAACCAACACTTTGTTTTTTAGTTGAGTGACCAATGTAAATGGTACCTTGCGAAAGCTCTTTCTTGTCACAATCGTCAGGCAAATAACTGACCCTTAATTTTAAGGTGGTCCCGTTTGTTTGGACAGATTTTTTTTCAATTTGAGATACTCTTGGCATATTAATTAAATTAAAATTATTAAAATTGAAAGATAATTATTTTTAATAAATTAAATAAAAATATTTTGTATTGCAATGATGTTTATATCAATTTTTTCTTTTTTATTCATTGCTGGGCATTTTTTAACTGTCGGAAGTCGGACTTCCGACAATATTCTAACTCGCAGAGGGCGAACCATCGCGGATAAAGTCAGCAACTGCTAAATTTAATTCCTGCTCCAAAATACTAAAATTCACTAAAAACAAACCAATCAGTGGACTATATCTATCAACTACTTTCTCAAGATACTCTCCGTCAGAATAATCATATTGTTCTAACTCATCAAAATTATTTTCTTGATGTGTCATACATTTATTTCAAATCAACTTCCAGAGTAGAGGTAAAGTCTGCCCATTTGCCGACATCGTTCGGTAATTTCAACATAGATTTGTCTAAAATCCTTTTGTCGTGTCGTCTGCCCGACTTAGTCGGAGAAAGAAACAAAATCCTTTTCTTTTCGTTAGACATAATCACATTTTTTCTAGTATTAGCTTTTTTCTTTCCTGAATAAAGCTTGTTTTGTCGTTTCTTATTTTTTGGTCTCTAGATTATTCTTTCCGTTCCATCGAAAAATACATCTTTAGCTTCGGGAAATTTTTCCAGAAATTCTTTCACTGAGGTAATTTTCCTTTCTGGCAGAACAATTTCTCGACCAAGAGCTTTTTTGAGTGCTTGGAGCAGAATATGAACTGAACGGCAGCACCTGCCGCGATCTCTGTCTGTCATAAAACCCAGAACATCAAAGGTTGGATAGGCTTTCAGATAAAAGAGGATGAAAAACAACTTGCTTTCTATTGTTGGTAGTTTACCTTTCTTTCCTCCGCCCACTTTTCTTTTACGGTTTGGCCTTTGTCTTAAGATATCCTGATATGATTTTTCAAACGATGGTATTAAATTTGTAAATTCTTGATGGCTTAACCCAGTCAAAGCTTTCATGGCACGAGGGTCGTGTGCTAATTTTTGTATATTCATGAGTTGATTATAGTAAAAAAAGTAAAAGGCAATGGGGTTAATAAGGTAAATGCACTTCCGGATTATAACCCAAAGATTTTAACCATTCAATTCCTTCTAATAAAGATTTTGAATAAACTGGAAATTGCGAAAAATCTTTCTCAATCGTATAACCACCAACCGCAGTGCTACAATCCAAAGTAAATAAAGCTCCACCGCCTCCGATTGCTTTTGCACTTAATTCAAATTTCTCTCGCGTGCTAAACCACGGCAGAGAATTTGGAAAAACAAGTTTGTAAATCGCCGCTGCCAAAAGCCACGCATCATCGGGATAATTATAGGGTTCATTTTTAATAGCGCAACCTTCGGCATATCTCCATCGCGGCGTACCTATTACAAAAGGTGAAATTCCATATTGTTCCTCTAAATATTTTCCATGCGTACACAATGCCAAAACTTCATATTTCCAGTCGTAAAGTCTACCAAGAAAAGCGATACTAACTTTTTTGAGGCCGGATTGAATAGCCCTATCAAATGCGTCTAAACGATAGTCCATATTTGCTTTTCGAGTGTTGGTAGGATGTAATTTTTTATAAGTTTCCGGGTGATAAGTTTCCTGCCATAAAACCATAAAGTGCAAGCCAGAATTTACATATAATTTGTATGCTTCCTCTTTCGCAGATTCAAAATTTAATCACACTTCGCCACCGCCGATTTCATTGAGTTTTTGTTTGACAATACTGATAAATTTTGCGGTTTTCTCACTGGTAAAAGTTGGGTCAGAAGCACCGACAAGTTCTATTGTGCGGTATCCTTGTTTAATCAAGAAATCAATCTCGCTCTCTAATTGTTTTTCACTTAAAGATCGTCTTTGTATGATATTACTTCTTCGCCACGGGCAATATAAACAATCATTGACACATCTGTCCGTTACATACAAAGGCGGGACTAAAAATAACTTATTGTGCCATTGTTTCTCTCTTTTTTCTGAAGCTGTTTTTATTATTAGCTCTCTTAATTTGGGATTATCGTAAGTTTGAATTAGAAAATAAATATCTTTTAATTTAAGATCTCTCTTTTGTAGAATATCAATAACTTGTTGTTCTGTTGTAACAGCTTTTTCTTCCAAGATCCCTTGAATTTCTGGATAATATTTTTCTCTAAAAATTTTGCTAAACATAATTTTATTTCTTTGTTAAATAGAAACAATAATAATATTTTTTAAATATTTGAAACTGAAAAGTACTTCTATTGAAAAAATTAATGTGTTTTCTAATTGGTATAAATGATTCTATCGCATATGGTATTTTCTCTTGTTTTTTATTTTTTTCGTTTTTGTGTTTTTTTAACCATTCAATAAATTGTTGATAATTAAAAAATAAATCCCCAACGCCGATAAATGCGTTCTTTTTAGCAATTTTTTCCATTTCAAAACAGGCAATTTTTTTATCAGCAATATTCAAATGATGATGAGTAAAGCCCGATAATATAATATCAAATTTTGGCAAACTCTTAGGAAGTTTTATTATATCCGTTTTAATTATTGAGGCCGACTTCAATTTTGCTTTTAATAAATTTTTATCAAATTTATTGTCAAATTTGCCGTCTTTCAAAATCAAATCAACATTAAATTCTAATTTTCTCGTTTCGTCCAGTCCCTTTTTATAAATATCCAATAACCAAATATCTACCTTACTAAGCAGTCCGGCTCTGTCAATTTCTCTGAGAGCAAATAAAGTTGTTATTGCTCCTAATGAAGAACCAAGTTCAATTAAATTTATTTTTTTACTTTTATTAAATTTCGATAAATTTTTTCTAATATATTTTCTTAAGAGTAAAGAAAGATCATTGTTCGCTTGAACTCTTATTTTCCAATCAATATGTTTTTTATCTATATGAGAATCTAATTTAAAAAATCTTATTTTTGCTGTTCCAATATAATCTTTCCTATCTAAAAAAGGAAGTAAATTAAATTCTTCTTTTGTTAAAGTCGCGTTATTTAATTTTCTAAATATTTTCAAATTCATTTTATCTATTTAATTAAATCGTCAACCGAAACATTAAATGCCTTTGCAATTTTTTGCAATATTTCAATAGTCGGGTTTGTTATTCCGCCCGATTCAATTTTAATAATCGTGGCATGAGCTACATCACCAATCTTGAAAGTTTGTCTTGTGATAAACCCTTTTCTTTTCTGTATTTCTTTATATTTTTTGCAATAGTTGAAATTGTTTTTGGATTTCAAAAATCCCTTCAAAATCCTTGCCGAAGCCGAGCCCCGCCTTTGGCGGGGCGAGGCAATCCCGATGACTATCGGGACCCAAAAGTCGCAATCTGAAAATTGGCGGAGAGAGTGGGATTTGAACCCACGATTCGATAAATCGAATAACGGTGTTCGAGACCGTCGCTTTCAACCACTCAGCCATCTCTCCATAATTAGCTTGTAGCTTCTTAATTTTAATTAAAATCGAAAAACAAAAATTTCTCTTAATACTCTTTGCTCTGGTCTTGAATAAATAATAGAATTTTGCGAAGTAATTTTAATAACATTATTTTTAAATAATTCTTTTGGCAATTCTAAATCAATTTTCCATCCCTGTTTCTTTAGAGCGTCTAAAATAGGCAAAAATAAGAACTCATTTTTAAAGTTTTTAAACACAGGAAAAATAATTACTACCACTCCCTGTTTTTTTAAAATTTTTTTAAACTCTTCAAAACTTTTTAAATACAATTTTGACAATTCATAAATTGTATTTTTAATATTTTCTATATTTCTTATTGGTCCCAAATACGGTTCGGAGACTATCGCATCAACAGAATTAAAGGATATATTTTTGGATAAATTTGTCGCATTGCATTGAAAAATTTTAAATTTTAAATTTTGAATTTCAAATTTTTTTAAAAGCCACTCTAAATTTTTTTTGGTTGTTTCAACAGAATTTGAATCGATATCGCTACCAATGATATTTTTATATCCCATCAAAATTGCTTCTTGCAATACCGTTCCGGATCCGCAAAATGGATCTAAAATGACACAGTCTTTTTTAATTTGTCCCAAATTAATTATTATTTGGGACAATTTAGGGGGAAGCATTCCCTTTTGAATTTCGCGAATAGGTCGACAACAATCTCTTTCACTATATTTTTCAAATGATTGAACAGCTATAGTTTTGCCTAAATAAATTTTATTTTTATCGATTAAAATTAAAATTTCCGCGCCTTGTTTAATTAATTTATTTTTTTCAACAACAACACTAGAAAGATTTTTTTCTTGAGAAACTACCCAACGCGCTTTTAGTCCCTTTTCTTGCAATTCCCGTTTAATTATTAGGCCTAATTTTTTTAAATTTTCTTTTATTTTTAAAAAATGATCCGCATTTAAATTATAAAAACTTAAACCAAAATAAACTTTTTTATTTTCTTGAATTCTAAATAATTTCAAAATTTCTTCTATATTTAATTCATTAATATTTAAATAATTTTTTTCTATTTTCCCTATTTTAATTGTTCCTCCTAAACGAGAAAGAAAATTATCAATTAAAAACTCGCTTTCAATGTCTACTAAAAGTATCTCGTCAGAAAAAGAAATAATTTGAATTTTATTTTTAAACAATTTAAAAACACTCAATATTTCTAATATTGATAAAGTAGGATTGTTGCCGAGAATAAAACAATATTGCATATGATTTAAATTAAAATTAAAATTATAATTTTAGTCAAAAACCATAAGTTATGATTTATGATTTTGATTTATTAGGTTCATTTTTTTATAATAAAACAATTTAAATGTTTCTGTAAATACAAAATAAACAATAGCTATAGAAATAATAATAATTAAATATCCTGCTGTTGGTTTTTCAAATCCAAATATATTTGCTCCAAAAGGAATAAATGTTAAAATAACGGCAATAAAAGCGGCCAACAATGAAAGCCATAGAAGTGTGTTTGATGGACGTTTGCCTTTAAAAAATATTGTTTTTGTACGAATAGAAAAAATTAAAACTAATTCAGTTAATACGCTGGCAATAAACCAATTTGTTTGTAAAACGCCTGGGGATATTTTATAAAACAATCCAAAGAAAATAAAATCAAATATTGAACTCACTCCCCCAAAAATTATTGAAAAAATAATAATATCTTTTACGTTATATTTTTTAGGCGACTGAAGTTCGGATTGCTCAACTGAATCAGTTGAAATGGCAATCATTGGAAAATCCGATAGCAAATTAAGTAATAAAATTTGTAATGGCAACATTGGTAAAAATGGAATCAGAAAAGAAGCAATAGCAACGGATAAAAAATTGCCAATATTTGAAATTAAAGTAATTTTTAAATACTTAATTGTATTAGTAAATACTCGACGGCCCTCTTCTATACCATTTAAAATAACCTTTAAATCTTTTGATAATAAAATAAAATCGGCTGATTCCTTTGAAATGTCAGACCCGCTTTCAACAACCAATGAAACCCCCGCAATTTTTAATACTGGCGCATCATTAATGCCCTCTCCCAAAAAACCCACTTCAAATTTTAATTGAAGCATTTTAATTAAGGCATATTTTTGTTCTGGTGAAAAACGACTAAAAACGCTATTTTCTATTGCCGCATTAATTTTTTCTTTTTCATTTAATTGATTCCATTTCTCGATAGTCATCACATTATCAAAAGTTTTTATTAATCCAATTTTATGAGCTACCGCGCCAGCTACTTCTGCATTGTCTCCAGTAATAATTTTAATTTTCACGCCTAATTTATCAGCTTGTTTAACAATTTCATAGGTACTTTTTTTAATTGTATCTTCAAAAGAAATTATACCCAAAAATTCAAAATCATTTTCTTTCTCTAAATCCAAATCATTTTTTTTGTTTTGTATATTTTTTTTCGCGATAGCCAGCACGCGATGTCCTTGTCTGCCTTCTTGAGAAATCCATTGCTTTATTTTATTTTGTTCTTGTTCATTTATGTTTGAACATATTTTGATTATTTCTTCTGGCGCGCCACGAGTAATTAAAATATGATTTAAATTATTTCCATTAGATAATAAAACAATGTTTCTTTTTGTTTCTGGATCAAATGGGATTTCCAATACTTTTTGATAATGATTTATTAATTCAATTTGTTCTTTATTAATTTTTTTCCAAAGCGCAATATCAAATGGCTCGATCTTTTTTTCTTGTTCAAAGGCCGCGGCTAAATTAGCATACAATAAAGTCTCTTGCGATTGTAATGAAAAAATTTCAGCTACCGCCAATTTATTTTCAGTTAAAGTTCCTGTTTTGTCCGAACATAAAATATCGATTCCTCCCAAATCCTCTATTGAAGAAAGTCTTTTTACAACGACTTTATCACGCGCTAAGCGTTTAGCCGATCGAGAAAGAGAAAAGGTTGTTACTAATGGCAACGCCTCCGGAATAATACTAATGGTCAGGGCGATACAAAAAACCAACAATTCTACTATATTTAATTTATCGCCTTTAATAAGAACATTGCCAAAAAAAACAATTACCAATGTTAAACTAACAAATTTTAAAATTAAATTAGCAAAGTGAGAAATATTTTTTTCAAAATTACTAACGCGTTTAACCTCGTTTGTTAACTTTGCAAGATTGCCAAAAGCAGTATTGTCGCCAATGGCTATTACTATTGCCTTGGCCATTCCCTTAATAATTGAAGTGCCGGAAAAGCCAATGTTCTGCGCTTCATAATAAGTGGAAACTTTTTGTGTTAATTTTTCAGTTTTTTTATAAACAGGTACTGATTCTCCTGTAAGCTCTGCTTCATTGACCAGCAAATCGTTGCTTTCAAGAAAACGAACATCGGCTGGAATTTTGTCGCCGGTTTCCAGAATAATTACATCGCCTAATGTTAGAAATTCAGAACAAATACTTTTTACTTTTTTATTGCGGATTACTTTCACATACGAAACAATGTATTGTTTTAATAATTGCATTGTTTTTTCTGAATGATATTCTTGAAAAAATCCCAACCCAGAATTAATTATAATAAAAAGCAAAATCATCAGTGAGTCAATGTATTCTCCCAAAGCAAATGTAATAATGCCAGCGGCAAATAATAGATAAACAAAACTGGATCTAAATTGACGAAATAAAATATTGTGCCATTTAATTCCGTTGGATTTTAAAATATTTTTTCCATATTTTTCAAGTCTATTTTTTGCTTCTTCATCGCTCAATCCATTTATTGCATCAACATCAAATTCCTTTATAATTTCTTTGCTGTCTTTAATTGCGTAATCAAATACATTCATAAAATCAAAATGGTTATAAATCGTAAGCTATATATTGAGATTTGTTTTTAAAAATTTTATTGCCTCTGATTTTGTTTTAACCATTCTTCCCAATTGAGCCTCTCTTAAAGTTTCAAGCAATTTGCCAATTTGTGGACCGGAATTTAAATTAAATTTTTTCATTATTTCATCCCCATTTAAAATTGATTGAGGCAATCTATTTTTTTCTTTATTTAATTTCTCTAAATCTTTAATTCGAAGTTGCATCTTATGAAAATTTTGTAAACTTACTTTGCCTTTTTGTGGCAGAGACGCATAAGCGTCAACAAAATCAAGTTTTAATAAATCTTGTCCAGAATATTTTTCATTAAAAAAATATTTTTCAATTGTTCTATTTTTCATTTTTTCAATTTTCTCATTAAGCATAATCATATGATTTTCTATCAACCATTTTGTTAGCGATGCGTTAAATTTTAAATTAGAAACACTGGAAAATTTACATCGTTGAGAAATTTTTTCAAATAATTCAGCGCCAACACAATCATGCCCATTAAATCTAACGCGATCAACGCCATCTTTTTGAGGTGTTTTGATCGTGTATGGCTTGCCAATGTCATGGAATAAAGTAGCGATAATTAATTCAATAGAATTTTTTTCTTTTCCAAATTGTTTTTGAAATTTTTTTGAATATAAATTTGAAAGGGCCAAGCGAGTATGTGTCCATACATCGCCTTCCATATGATATTTTTTGGGTTGTGGGCATTTTTTCATTTTCAAAATTTCTGGAATCAAATATTTGAAAATTCCGCTTTGATCACAAAGATCAATTGCTCGCAATGCCGAATGATAAAAAGATTTTAAAAATTCTTTGGCAATAGTTTCATATGGAACTGAACGTTCACCATTTAAAACATCATTGATGCGCGGCATTAATTTTTTTATTGTTTGCCAAGTTTTTTGTTCAATCTGAAAATTGAATTGACAGGCAAACCGTATTCCTCTCAACATTCTAGAATAATCTTCTTTGAATCGTTGGGTCGGATTGCCAACTGTTTGAATAATTTTTTTTCTTAAATCTTTCTGTCCGTCAAAAAAGTCTATTATTTTTTTAATTTTAAGTTTTGAATCTTGAATTTCAAGTTTTATTGCCATTGCGTTGATTGTAAAATCGCGTCGACTCAAATCTTCTTTGAGCGAGAGTTCAGGATTTGATTGAATGTTAAAATCAGTGCGCGCTCCAGAATTACCAGAATATTCTGTGCGTGGCAAAGCAATATCCCAAAAATCTTTTTGTTTTTTTGTTAATGCATTGGGTAGAAATTTAAAAACGCCAAATTGTTTCCCTACTAAATTTACTTTGCCTAATTTATTTAAAAAATTTTCTAACTCTTTGGCTTTAATTTTTCTAATTAAAAAATCGTAATCCATTTGGCTTGTTTGTTTTAACAAAATATCTCTCACGGTTCCTCCGACTAAAAAAACCTCCGCCGCTGGAAATTTTTTTGATATTTTTTTAACAAAAAAAGTAATTTCTTTTTCTTGTTCAATTTTATTGTAATCAATTTTCATTGTTTTTAAATTTTATTTTAAAATTTATTTTTTACATTTTTATTATAGCGTATTTTTAAAAAGATTAAAATTGTTCAAGTTTAGGAACATAATTATCGGAGTTGCGATCTCTGAAATGTTAATTATGTTCTTTGACTTGAACATTGCAACATGGACCAGTGCAGGGGTTGACACAAAAAAACAAAAAAATCGGAAGTCCGACTTCCGATAGTTAGAATAATAAAAATTAAAATTGTTGTTGTGGGGGCGCGGGTTGCCCGCGCCCATGGCGACCGCAACGGTCGCCCTTATTATGTTTAAAGTATCGTCGGAAGTCGGACTTCCGACAGAAACGTTTTGGATTTTAAAAATTTGAATTTGTGATTTATTTGGAATTTGGTGTTTTAAATTTTAGATTTCAGATTCATCTTGTACAATTCCAAAAAATTTGCTAAAGTTTAGTTGTATTAATAATAACATTGTTGTGTTAAATTATAGAGACCAAGTTATGTTTCTTTCTTTAAATTGGCTGAAGGATTTTGTTGATATTCCAAAATTTATAACGCCGGAACAAGTAGGTTTAAAATTAACAATATCGTCGGAAGTCGGACTTCCGACAGTTAGAATAATAAAAATAAAAAAATATCAAAATTATGATAAATATGAAAAAAGTCTTAATTACCGGAGGAACCGGTGCTTTAGGTAAAAAATTATTAGAAGTTTTATCTTCTAAAAATCAATATGATATATATTTTACATTTAATAATTCCAAAAAAGAAGCAAAAGTTTTAAGTGAGAAATATCACGCTCATTCAATCCATGTTGCTGGTTCAGATATTAGCCGAGTATTCAAGAATTTTGATATTGTGATTAATGCCGCTGGTCTTGGCGCTTTTAGCGGTCTGACTCATAGCGTTAATGACGAATTAATGCGAAAAGCATTTGAGGTAAATTTAATGCTCCCTTTTAAACTTTCTAAATTAGTTTTGCCTTATATGATGAAAAAAAATTGGGGTAGAATAATTAATATCTCCTCGATTTTAGGATTAATAGGGGGCGAATATAC
Source organism: Patescibacteria group bacterium (assembly GCA_038078655.1). Taxonomy (GTDB): domain Bacteria; phylum Patescibacteriota; class Patescibacteriia; order UBA2591; family PGYQ01; genus PGYQ01. Next base: position 2,094 of record JBBTVT010000025.1, on the reverse strand, counting down.
TGTTTCATATAATACCACCAAATTTGCTTTAAACGGTCTGACGAAAACAATGGCTAAAGAATATGCCAAATATAATATTACTTGCAATTCTATTTGCCCTGCCGCTATTGGTGGAGAGGGTATGGCTATTGATGCGGTTAAATTTTATTCTAAAAACGTTAAAGAATATAAAGAAGGAATTAAAGCTTATGAGCAATCCGCTCCGATTGGTCGAATGGCAAATTTGTCGGAAATAGTAAATGTCATTTTATTTTTTATGAGCGAAGAATCTAGCTATATAAATGGGGTTTGTCTCCCTGTTGATGGAGGAAAATTAGCTTAGATTATTTAAAACAGAAGGATCAACTGTTAATTTTCCGTTTTTATCTCTTGTTAAATAACCGCCAAAGCAATAATCTATTCCGCATTTTTTACAGACTTTGGGCAAATATTTTTTTGCCAAAATTTCTTTTGTTCTTAAATCATTTTTAATTTGTCTCATCAAATTATGAACAGCATAAATTGGCCTTCCATTAAGAAGAGCAAATTTTGGATTTATAACATCAAACGATTCTCCAAATAATCGGCATTTATAATCTATAGCCCAAAAAGAAATCCCTCTTTTATAGCTCTCTAAAAATTTATGGTATTTTTTTTCAACCATGCAGAAAGGCGGTGTTGAATCAAAGGATATTTCTGTTAAATTAAAATCTTTTTTGGCCGTAATTAATTGTTTTAAAATTAAATTAAAATCTTTTGGTTTTAGTGAAATTTCAGCCAAATCGTTTTGCAAAGCATTTCCATAAGGGAATATTCTTTGCAACCAAACTTTTGTTATATTAATCTTGTTTTTTAGTTTTTTGATTATTTTATAAATATCATTCTTGTTTTGTGGCACTACGTTTAAAATACAGGCAATAGAATGACCTTGTTGCGAAATTTTTTCTAAATTACTTATTAATATAGAAAAAGAACCAGTACAGCCACATATTTTGTCATGAGTTTTTGCGTCTCCTCCCCAAAAAGTGGCCGCTTTATCGTCAATATTCGCAAGAAATTTTTCTTTATTTTTTATAAATTTATTTTTATCAATAGCCCAGCTATTACTTAATAATTCCACCAAGATTCCCTTTGCTTTAATATATTCGACCGTTTCTTCAATAAATGGATCTAAAATAGGATTACCACCGCATAAAAATATTTCCTCGGTATTATTTTTTGCCAAAGTGTCTATCGCCTTTTTTCTAATATTTAAGGGAGCAATTGCTCCATTCTTTTTACCTACAAAACATTTTTGGCAGTTCTGGTCACAACCCAAATACCAAAAAGGACTGACCCATTTTAGCGATATTTTTTCTATTGATTTTTTCATATTTTAAGTGTAATATATTGATATAATACAATATTTTACTCAATAAAGCAATGAAATATAATATTCCTCAAGTTAAACAAATTAGCGATATTTCTTGTGCCTCGGCAGATTTTACGATGGTGGCGAATGCTTTAGGTTTCAATTATTCGATAGAAAATATTCTCAAAATTACTAAATCAGAAATTGGTTTTGCCCCCTTTTGGAGATTTTTAGCGGAAAATAAGAATATAGAAATTTTGGATTTTAGCAAAAATAATCTTAAAGTTTGGGCGGAAAAAGGATTCTCTAGCTTTGGAAAAGAAACAGGCGAAAAACCTTTTAATTTTTTAAAGGATAGAATAGCTAACCCTGATAAATATCAAGAGGATATTAAATATTTATTTAAAAGCAAGAATTTTAAATTTTATCATAAGAAACCAAACGTAAATTTATTAAAGAAATATTTCGTCAATGGATATGTTTGTGATGTTATGTTAGACCCTTGGGCTATATATGGTGAAGAGCCACCACGCTATTCATTGCACAGAGTAATTATTCTTGATATAAATGGCGATGAAATAATATTTCATGACCCTTCATTCGACGGTGAAGCATTTTATAAATCTGATACGGCTAAATTTGAAAAATCTTTTCAAATTGATGGCGCCGAATTGACTTGCTATAAACAGCGTAAAATTAGCTGATTTTGTCGGAAGTCGGACTTCCGAATACAATTTAAACATAACAATGGCGACCGTTGCGGT
>JBBTVT010000024.1:0-7507 GCA_038078655.1 Patescibacteria group bacterium | reverse complement strand
AGAATATGCTGCCAATAAATTTTTAAGGTTTGTTTTGTAAGATTTTTCATAAAAAATATTGCGTTAGATTTTTGAATCAAAGTTTTATCATCTACTTTTTGTTCTTTTGTTTTGTCATTTTCTATCATAATATAAGCTATTTTATTTATACGGTCAATGGCTGTAAAATTTTGAAAATTTGGATTTGTGATTCAAAATTTATTTTGAATTTTGGATTTATTTGGAATTTTGTCATTAAAAATTTAATGAAAATTAGAAATTGAAAATTTATTTTTTGGTGTATGCAATATGCCAAACATACTCACAAAATTATCTGAAGAGCTTTATATTGGCAAATAAAAAAAACAGCTACTAAACTCCTGGGCTCGGATTCGAACCGAGAACCAACTGGTTAACAGCCAGTTGCTCTACCGTTGAGCTACCCAGGAGTTTAATAGCCGTTTTAATTTTTAACATCAAAACGCAAAGTAATTTAAAAATAACAAACTAACAGCTCATGACTTTTTTTTAAAAAGAATCATTGTTTCAATGGCCATAAATAATGTAAGAACCAACCAATATAATGTAAGTCCAGCAGGTAAGCTAAAGCCAATAAATACGGTCAAGACAGGCATTAGATATAACATTTGTTTATTCATTGTTGCCGCCATACTCTCATCTTTAACTGCTTCTGATTTTGCTATTTCAATTGGAGGTTGTTTTGTCATCATCATTTTTGTTTGCCAAAATTGAGCAGCGCCAGCAAGTACAGCAAGAATAATATTTGGATTTGATAAATTCATTCCCAAAAAAAATGAATAAATTTTTTCTGGAGCAGAAATAAAAGAATACAACACTTCTTTATCTACAGCATTAAATCCTTTTTGAAAAACATGATAAATAGCAATTAAAAATGGGAATTGAATTAACAGAGGCAAACAAGACGAAAAAGGATTAATCTTCTCTTGTTTATAAAGTTCCATCATCGCTAAACTCATTTTTTCTTTTTGATCTTTAAATTTTGTTTTTATTTCTTCTAATTTTGGCTGTAATTCTTGAAGCGCTTTTTGTGATTTCATTGCCTGTAAAGAAAATGGACGCAACAACAATTTAATAATTATCGTTAAAAGAATTATTGCTATTCCTAAATTATTCCCGGGAATTATATTGTATAAAAAAATTAATAAATTATAAATAGGTTGATAGCAAACAATATAAAATAATTGAGCCATAGAAGAAATAAAATATATTATGTGTATGATTATATTAAGGTTAATTTATTTGTCAATTTTTTGCGTTGGTTCACAGACAAGGCGTCAATTATGTTTGCAGGCTTGAATATTGCAATATGGGCTAGCGCGGTTAATTCACTATTTTTTAAATTTATGTTATTTTAAAAACAAAAGAGTTGGAATAATTCAATAAAATTTATTGCTATGAAATTTATTACTAAAAGTCCTGAAGAAACTTATAGAGTGGCTCAAAAATTAATTGAAAAATTAAATCCCGGGGATATTTTGGCATTAAAGGGAAATTTAGGAAGCGGAAAAACATGTTTTGCGCAAGGATTGGCCATGGCATTGGGCGTAAAAAAAACAGTAACCAGTCCAACTTTTACATTGTTAAAAATTTATCCGGTTAAATCTAAACAAATTAAAAAGATATATCATTTTGATTTGTATCGGATCAATAACGAAAAAGAATTTTTAAATTTAGGATTTGAAGAAATTTATAAAAAAAAAGATGGAATTATTGTTATAGAATGGCCTGAACGAGCTAAAAAAAATTTACCGCAAAAAACAATAAATATTATTTTTAAATTTATTGATGAAAATATAAGAGAAATAGAAATTCCCAGATCATTGTTTGGATAAAATGCAAAAGCACAAATCCAAATATTCAAAATCCAAAATGTTTTGAAATCTTTATTAAAAATTTTGTCTGTTTTTATGTCCTCTCGTTTAAAAATTAAATCGCCAAAAAATTGGGCAGATAATGCAATGAAAAAAAAATTTAAAATTCCTTTTTTGTCCAAGAAAAAGAAAAAAAAGAACGGGAAATTTTTTAAAAATTTTTTCAAAATTATTTTGTTAATCTTTTTTATTTCATTAGTTTTAACTGGAATTAGTGGAATAATTGCATGGTCATGGCTTTCAAAAGATCTCCCTGATCCAAATAAATTATTGGAACGTTCGGAAGAATTGAGCACAAAAATTTTTGATCGAACTGGAAAAATAATTTTGTATGAAATCTATGGAGAGAAAAAAAGAACGCTTGTTTCGATAGAAGAACTTCCAGAATATGTAAAATGGTGCCATTTAGTGGTTGAAGATAAAAGATTTTATCAACATCATGGTTTTGATTATAAGAGAATTGCCAAGGCATTTTGGATTAATTTAACTCAGGGGGGGATATTTCAGGGCGCCTCAACAATTACCCAACAATTTGTTAAAAATGCTATTTTAACTTCTCAAAAATCTTATATTCGGAAAGCAAAAGAGGTTATTTTGGCCTATCAAATAGAAAATAAATTTTCTAAGGATCAAATTTTAAAAATGTATCTCAACGAAATTCCATATGGCGCTCAAGCATACGGAATTGAAGCGGCAGCCCAGACTTATTTTGCTAAATCAGCAAAAGATTTAGATGTTGCGGAGACTGCTTTATTGGCTGCATTACCTAAAGCGCCTACTTATTATTCGCCATGGGGTAATCATCAAAAAGAATTAATAATTCGCCAAAAACTTATTTTAGATTTAATGGTTCAAGAGGGACATCTCAAAAAAGAAGAAGCAGAAGTGGCAAAAAAAATAGATGTTCTTGAAAAAATTGTTTCACGGAAAGAAAGCATTTTAGCTCCTCATTTTGTAATGTATGTGAAAGAATTTTTAACTCAACGATATGGAGAAAAAATTATTGAACAGGGAGGACTAAGAGTATACACAACTCTAGATTTTGAAAAACAAAAAATAGCCGAAGAAGAAATTAAAAAAGGAGTTGAAAAAAATAAGAAAAAAAATGCGACAAATGCTGCTTTAGTCGCAATTAATCCCAAAACCGGAGAAATTTTAGCCATGGTAGGCTCAAAGGATTATTTTGATTTAAAGGCAGACGGGAATGTTAATGTTGCCATTCAATCTCGTCAACCCGGATCATCTTTCAAACCTATTGTTTATGCAGCCGCATTTAAAAAGGGTTACACTGTCTCTACTATTCTTTTTGATTTAGAAACAAATTTTGACACCACAGGTAAAAAACCTTATATTCCTCAAAATTTTAACAAAAAAGAATATGGTCAAGTAACATTAAAAAAAGCTCTGGCTGGTTCCTTAAATATCCCCGCGATAAAATTAATTTATTTAACGGGAGTTAATTCTGTCTTAGACTTAGCGGATGAAATGGGTTATACTACATTTAAAGAGCGAGAACGATTTGGGCTTCCGTTGGCTTTGGGAGCTGGCGAAGTGAAATTATTAGAGCATGTCGCCGCTTTTGGCATTTTTAGTCAAGAAGGAATAAAACACGATCCTATTCCAATCTTAAAAATAGAAGATTCGTATGGAAAAATTATTGAGGATTATTCTGCTGATCAAGGTCAAAGAGTATTAGACGAGGAAGTTTGTCGACAAATTAATAATATTTTATCTGATAATTCAGCGCGATCTTTTATTTTTGGTTCACGCAATAATCTCACGTTGGGTAAACGTCCTGTTGCCGCAAAAACTGGCACTACTAACAGTTTTCGAGATGCTTGGACAATGGGATATACTCCGTCATTGGTTGCTGGCGTTTGGGTGGGAAATAATGATAATTCTAAAATGAAAATTAGCGCAAGTGGTGGCGATATCGCCGCGCCTATTTGGAATGGTTTTATGGAGAAAGTTTTAAAAAATACGCCAATAGAAAAATTTACTCCTTTTAAAAAAAATATCACGAATAAAGCAACGCTTAATGGAAAATTGATTAATGATGTTGCTATTAAAGTTGACAAGGCCTCCGGGAAATTAGCCACGGATCTTACTCCTCCAACTTTTGTAGTAGAAAGGGTTTTTGCTGAAATTCACAACATTTTATATTATATAAACAAAGACGATCCGCAAGGACCTTATCCTAAAAATCCATGGAAGGATTCACAATTTAAAAATTGGGAAGCGCCAGTTCAAAAGTGGATTAAAAAACAAGGGGTGATAAATGAAAAACCACCTACTGAATATGATGATGTTCATACTAAAGAAAATCAGCCTAAAATAAAAGTAATCTCTCCGATTGACAACGAAACAATTGCCGGATCTTTTTTAAATACAAAAATTGAAACGGAAATACCACGTGGGAAAACAAGCCGAGTAGAATTTTTTATTGATAATCAATTAATAAAAACGATTATTAGTATTCAACAAGATTTTATTGAAATTCCAATTGCAGGATTTGAAAATGGTTTTCACAAACTAAAAATTAAACTTTATGACGATGTTGATAATTTGGGAGAAATAGAAAGCAATTTTAATTTATTGAGAGAATCTTATGCGTCACAAATTTTATGGGTTAGTCCTGAAAATAATTCTTCTTTTCAAAAAGAAAATTTTCCAATTGAATTAAGTTTTTCTTTGATAGATATTTTTGATTCTAAAGAAATAAAAATTTATGCTAACAATTTTTCTACGAATCAAAATTATTTAATTGGAGAATTGCAAAACATTCAAAACAATCAAATAGATTTTTCTTGGCGTGAACCACTTGCTGGAAAATATGAACTTTATGTCGTTGCGATTGATAAGGATGGCAAGGAATTTCAAAGTGAAAAAAGGTATTTAACTATAAACGATTAATTTTGACTATATAAAATATATTTTATGAAAATGTTTTTTTATATTTTATTAATAATTATAGCCAACATTGTTCAAATTAGTTTTTTGTCTCATTTTGATCTTTTAAAAAATATTAATCTAATTTTAATAATTATTATTCTCTCAACAATGACAGATTATTCATTGGCTTTGTCAGGATCAATTATTGGCGGTTTTTTGCTGGATCTTTATTCCAGTTTTTGGTTTGGTTCTTCCATTATCGCCCTATTTGTAATGGCTGTTATTGTTAAAAATATTTTTAACAGTTATTTTAATAAATATCATTTATTTTCTTATCCAGTTATTGGTTTCATTGGTATTTTAAGTTATAACCTTATTCTTGCTACAGTAAATAATTTTTTTTATTGGATTAATTTAAACAAATTTATTTTTATTGTTAATAAATTTTATTGGATTAATTTAGCTGAACAAATTATTTTAAATATTATTTTGATCATTTTGTTTTATTTATTTGCGATTTGGATGCATACCAAATTGCAAAATTTTTTTATTAAATTATAAAATTTATGCGAGATCCATTTTCTTTTTACAAAGAAGAGAAACTCTTTAAAAATAAAAATATTACAAATTATTCTCAGGCGTTAGAACAACAGGATAATGAATTGTTGTTTTTGCGAGGAGAAACTAATGAGCGATTAAAATCAATTTTAAATTTTAAAAAAATTAATTGGTTTTTTTTTATTTTCTTTTTTGGATTAATTCTTTTAGGCAGCCAAACTTTTTTTTTGCAATCAGTGAAAGGCGTTTTTTATAAAGGGCTAGCCGATGGAAATAGGATTAGAATTCAAATTACTAATCCAAACAGAGGGGTAATTTATGATCGGTTTGGAAGATTGATGACGCGGAATGTTCCTAGTTTTTCTTTATTTTTTATTCCGGCTGATTTACCCAAAGACGAAAAACAGCGAGCGGAATTAATTACTCAGCTTACAAAAATTCTTTGCTCTCCAAAATTTTCTAATAAAACCGAAGTAAATCAAGATTCAAATTTTTTACAAAAATTAATTGATGATTCTAAATCATATTCTTTTGAGCCAGTTTTGATTCAGGAAAATTTAACATATGAACAGACGCTTTTATTAAAGATAAATTCACTCACTAGTTTGTCTGGAATTAATTTGATGGAACAAATAAGGCGACAATATTTAACCGGACCATTTACTTCGCACATTTTGGGATATTTAGGAAAAATAAATTTAGAAGAAAAAAAACAAAATCCTGATTATTTGTTAACGGATTATATCGGCAAAACAGGCTTAGAATTTTTTTATGAAAAGATACTTCGAGGAATTCCTGGAAAAAAACAAATAGAGGTGAATTCTCTTGGAAAAGAAGAGAAGATTGTTGCTGAAAAATCCAGTCAAGCAGGAAATAGTTTAATTTTGTCTTTAGACTTAGATCTTCAAGAAAAAATTACTTTATCTTTATTGGATACGCTAAAAAAAAATAAAAAAGATCGAGCAACTGCGATAGCATTGGATCCTAGAACCGGAAAAATTTTAGCTATGGTGAGTATTCCCAGTTTTGACAATAATCTTTTTGCGCAAGGAATTTCTAAAGAAAATTATCAAAAATTAATTAATGATCCAACCAAGCCATTTTTTAATCGAGCGATTTCTGGAGAATATCCGCCTGGATCAACCATCAAACCAATAATGTCCCTAGCTGGATTGGAAGAAAATATTGTCAATCAAAATACCATTATCAATGATAATGGGGTTATCCATATTCCTAATCAATACAATTCTAAAGTCATCTATTCTTTTTATAGTTGGCAAAGAAGCGGATTAGGACCGATGAATGTAATTAGAGCCATTGCTAAATCTTCTGATATATTTTTTTACACTATAGGTGGCGGATACAAAGAATTTAAAGGATTGGGAGTAAAAAAAATTGTTGAATATTTTAGAAAATTTAATTTGGAAAATTTATCTGGTGTAGATTTACCTAATGAAGCAAAGGGGTTTATTCCAACCCCTGAATGGAAAGAAAAAGTTAAAAATGAACAGTGGTATCTGGGTAATACCTATCATTTATCTATTGGGCAGGGAGATCTTTTGACAACCCCGCTTCAAGTGGCATTGTGGACGGCTACTATTGCCAACAATGGAACTATTTATCAACCACAGGTAGTAGACAAAATTATTGATTCGCGCGGATATTTGATTGAAGAAAAATTTCCAAAAATAATTAAAAAAGATTTTATCAAAATGAAAAATATTGAGATTGTTAAAAAAGGAATGGAGGGCGCAGTAGATTCTGGCGAGACAAAACTTTCTAGCAGTTTACCAATTAAAGTGGCAGGGAAAACTGGGACAGCTGAAAATTTAAAAGGGGAAGATACACATGCTTGGTTTACTGTTTATGCTCCGGCAGAAAATCCAGAAATTGTATTGACTATTTTAATAGAAAAGGGCGGTTGGGGATCAAAAGTTGCAGTTCCTGTTAGTAAGGATGTTTTAGAATGGTGGGTAAAGAATAGATATAAAATGAATAAAGATAAATAATATACTAAACTTTGGCAAATTTCTTGAGATTCTTTTTCGCCAAAGGCGAATCCGCCGTAGGCGGAAAACTACAATTTATAAATAAGACTTTAAAATAAAGGGATTTCTCCATTACACAGGCTGTCTAATAAGTCCCTTTGACAATTTAAAAAAAAT
>JBBTVT010000023.1:0-1306 GCA_038078655.1 Patescibacteria group bacterium | reverse complement strand
TCTATATTTTCAACAAAAATTGATTCCACAAATTTATCGCCTTTAATTTCTTTAATTGTTGAATTTAAAACAAGCTCAATATTTTGAGTATTTTTTATTTTTTGAATCAAAATTTCATCTCCCCTAAATTCATCTCGACGATGTATTAAATAAACCTTTTTAGCAATTTTTGATAAAAGCAAAGATGCGTCTAATGCAGCATTCCCGCCACCAACAACACTAACAATTTTATCTCGATAAAATAAAGCGTCGCAAGTAGCGCAATAAGAAACTCCCCTACCTTTAAATTTTTCTTCACCCAAAACATTTAAATCGCGTGGGGTCAAACCAAAAGCTAAAATAATTGATTTAGTTTGATAACTTTCAGTGTTAGTTTTAACTCTAAAAAAATCATTCTCTTTTTGAATTTCTTCCACTTCATCAAAAATAAATTCAGCGCCAAATTTCTTTGCTTGCCTATTAAATCTTTGCATTATTTCAAAACCAGAAACAGCCTCATCAATACCAGGATAATTTTCTACTTCCGAAGCCAATGATGCTTGTCCACCTAAATCTTTACTAATAATCAATGTTTTTAACATTCGACGATTTGCATAAATAGCTGAAGTCATTCCGGCTGCCCCAGCACCAATAATAATAACATCGTACATAATTTATATAAAAAAATAAATTTACACTTTGCGATGTTGCAACCACTTTAAAATAATAATTCCTACAAAAAGCCAAAAAGCTCCTAAAAAATAACCAGCGCATACATCGCTCAAAAAATGAACGCCAAGATAAAGTCGACTAAAGCCAATCGCAAAAATTAATATAAGTCCCAAAAATAATATACAAATTTTATATTCTCTTTTTTTTATCATTTGACACAAAAAGAATATAACAAAACCATAAAATGCAATAGCAATTGTTGCATGTCCACTTGGGAAAGAAAAAGAATCCTCAATATAAAACGCAGTATCAGGTCGTAAGCGATGAAATATTAATTTTCCAATAGAGCTAAAAATTCCGCTTCCGATAAGCGTAATCCAAAGAGAAAGAATATACATTTTCTTTTTATACAACAAAAGAATGAAAGAAAAAATAATTGCCATGCCTGCTACAATTTGCCATTCTCCAAAAAAAGTTATTATTGTAAAAATTTTTATTAATTCTATATTTCTAGAAATATAGAAAAAATTTGCAACACTTTGATCTATGTTAATAAATATATTCAAAAAAGACATATCTTTTATTAAATTTTAATTAATCAAAAACAATTTATAATATCCTATTTTAAAAATAGTTCAAACATTTTGTACAAGAT
>JBBTVT010000022.1:0-1707 GCA_038078655.1 Patescibacteria group bacterium | reverse complement strand
TAATTATTGACTATTTCGCAACCAGTCTAATGATTGTTGTTGTAGGGGCGCGGGTTGCCCGCGCCCAGGGCGACCGCAACGGTCGCCCCTACGAAATTAATTTATTAAATAATTATCTCCCAATTTTTAAAGCGGATTTTATTTTGGATCGAGCCTGATGTGTCTTTATAAATTTTAACCAATCCAGACTAGGTTTTTGCCTTCCTTTGCTCGTAATAATTTTAACAACATCACCACTTTTTAAAGTAGTGTCCAATGGACAAATATGATCGTTAACCAAAACACTAATACAGCTATTGCCAACATCTGAATGAACATGGTAAGCAAAATCTATCGCAGTGGATTGCTCAGGCAAATCAATCACATCGCCCTTTGGAGTAAAAATAAAAATTCGATCTCTAAAAAAATTCATTTTTAATTTTTTTAAAAATTCTTCTGGTTGTTCAGATTCTGCTTCTTTTTGCCATTCTATCAAATGATTTAGCCAAAGTAATCTTTTTTTGTCTACTTGAATTCTTTGTTTCGGTTTCCCTTTTTCCGCATAAACCCAATGCGCGACAATCCCGTATTCCGCTTCTCGATGCATTTTTTGTGTTCGAATTTGAATTTCAATAATTTTATTATTTGGACCAAAAACAACTGTGTGTAATGATTGATAACCATTATACTTTGGCACGGCGATATAATCCTTAATTCGATTAGGTAATGGCTTCCACTCTTCATGAATTAGCCCTAAGACAGAATAACAATCGCCCACTTCCTCTGAAACAATAATTCTAATAGCAATTAAATCATAAATTTTGTCTGGGTTTTTATTAATTTTTAAAGAATTTAATTTTAAATAAAAACTATAAAGATGTTTAATGCGACCATATATTTGTAAATTTTTAAAATTGGCTGTTGATAATTTTTTTTGAATTTTCTCTATAAATTTTTCTACATAAGGATTTCTAACCTTGATTTTTTGTTCAAATATTTTTTTTGTTATTTTGTATTCTTGAGGATAAACAAAAGGAAAGGTTAGATCTTCAAGTCTTCCTCCAAATTCCTTCATCCCTAAACGATGCGCGATAGGCGCATAAATTTCTAAAGATTCCAAGGCAATACGTTTTTGCTTTTCTTCAGGCAAAGCAGAAAGAGTCCTAAGGTTGTGAATGCGATCAGCAAATTTAATAAAAATAATTCTCACATCTTTAGCCATTGCTACAAACATTTTTCTTAAATTTTCTATATAACGTTCCATTCCTCGATATTTAATTGTTCCTAATTTAGTAATACCTTCAACGAGACTGGCAATTTCTTTACCAAATTCTTTTTCAATTTCTCGCAAAGTAACCTTTGTTTCTTCCGGGACATCATGAAGAAGACCAGCAATAATTGTGGCCTCATCAAGTTTAAATTTAGCTAAAGTGCACGCTGTTTCTAATGGATGCTGAATATAATCCTCTCCAGATGCTCGTTTTTGCCCAAAATGTGCTTTTTCGGCAAATTCATAAGCCAATCGTATTAAAGTGGCATCCACTTTTAAATTATTTTTTTTAATTATGTTTAAAAGATCTTCAATGATCATAAAAAGATAAATTGCAAATAACAAAATAAACTCAAAAACGCAAAATAAATTCAAAATAAATCCAAAATCCAAATGACAAATATCAAAATAAATCCAAAATCCAAATGACAAATATCAAAATAAATCCAAAATCCAAA
>JBBTVT010000021.1:0-1383 GCA_038078655.1 Patescibacteria group bacterium | reverse complement strand
AGAATTTTCAAAAGTGTTACTGATGTAATTTATCTTGTATAAACACTTGAAGTTTAAGTTAATGATTTGTTAAAAAAATATGTATAAACCAAATTATAAAAACGGAAGTATTGTAAATCTAATGAGCTCAATTAAAAGAGCTTTTGGTGGAAATTCTAAATATGAACCGCTCAAAAATTTTGATTTTTCAAATTTTTCCAGTAAAAATATTGTGCTGATTGTAATTGACGGACTGGGCTATAATTTTTTAACAAAGCACGGAAAAAACAGTTTTTTGTATAAAAATTTGAAAGGAAAAATGACATCTGTTTTTCCTACTACCACCGCTTCGGCTATGACTACCTATTCAACTGGGCTCGCTCCTCAACAACACGCTTTAACGGGGGTGTTTATGTTTCTAAAAGAAATTGGGGCGATATCAGCTATTTTACCATTTACTACACGCGCGGGAAATTTAAAATTATCAAAAGGTAAAATTAAATATAAAGATATTTATAATGAAAAAAGTTTTTTTGATGATTTGAAAGTAAGTTCATTTTCTATTAAAGATAAGGCGTATATTGATTCTGACTATTCTCGCTTGACTAATGGCAAAGCAAAAAAACTTCCTTTCTCAAATCTTAATGGATTCTTTAAACAAATAAATAAGGCGTTAAATGCAACCAATGAGAGAAAATATATTTTTGCTCATTGGGCGAAATTAGATGCGATGTGCCATAAAAAAGGAACAGATAATAAAGAAGTGCAGAAACATTTTGATGAATTAGACAAAAAGATAAAATCTTTTTCTAAATCGTTAAAAAATAAAAATGTAGTGCTTATTATTTCTGCTGACCACGGTTTAATTAATACAAAAGAGAAGAATAAAATTATAGAATTAAAAAATCACCCAAAGTTTGTTGAAACTTTAACAATGTCTCTTTCTGGCGAGGCAAGAGTTATTTATTGTTATGTCAAACCACGAAAGGTTAAAGATTTTGAAAATTATGTAAAGACAAAATTTAAAGATGCATGCAATCTTTACAAAAGCGATGACTTAATAAAAAGTGATTATTTCGGTTTGTTTAAACCAAATGAGAAGCTAAAAGATAGAATAGGCGATTATATTTTAATAATGAAAGAAAATTATATAATGAGGGATTTGATTTTAGGAGAAAAACAATGTACTTATATTGGAAACCATGGTGGCGTGAGCGAAGAAGAAATGTTTGTGCCATTGATTGTTATTGAATAAAATGTAAGTGGTGCGTCAATTTCATTGGCACAAAAAATTACAACGGCAAAAAAAGAAACGATGAAAGCGAGAACGGAAAAAATGCAAAAGATGAGATACGTAGACAACGCTTATATTTTATTTAGCAGAAGGGGCATAAAAACGCAAAA
>JBBTVT010000020.1:0-6859 GCA_038078655.1 Patescibacteria group bacterium | reverse complement strand
CATCTGACATTTTTCAACTATTTGTAAAACCAAAGTTGATTTTCCAATTCCTGGTTCGCCGCCTAATAAAATTAAACTGCCCGGAACAATTCCTCCGCCCAAAACCCGATCAAACTCTTCAATGTTTGTTTTTATTCTATTTATTTCTTTGCTTTCAATTTTACTAAAATCTATTACATCGCCAGTTTCTATTTGAGATTTATTATTTTGCATTTTACATTTTGCATTTTGCGCTTCTATTGTTCCCCAAGCTCCGCATTCATTGCATCTTCCAGCCCATTTTAAAAATTGCGCTTCGCATTTTGAGCAAACATAAATTATTTCATTTTTTTGTTGAGGCATAAAATTAAAAAAATATTTTAAATTTTAAACAATTTTTCGTCTTTATAATTTTCTGGATTTTTTAATTTTATAAAAAATTACAACAAGTCTATTGTTTAAAAATCTTCAACGCATCCATTTGAAACTTTAGGATATTCAAAGTGCCAAGCTTCACTTTTTAATTTACAAAAACCAGCTTTTTTCATGGCTCGAGAAACTTTTCCTTGACAAGAGTCAGCAATAGCTTTTCCTGCGCAAGACACATCAACAGCCTTGCCTGTTTGATGAGGACATCTAGCGCTATTTTTAATAGGACAACAAACCGCTTGACTGCATTCTCTTTGTTCTTTAGGATAGCACGAACCATCGTATTTTTTCTTGCAAACACTATTATACAAAGCTACCTGATTTTCAAAAGATCGATAAGCATTATTAATTTGTAAAACTTCTCCTTGATTATGCAATTCTAATGCCACTTCTTTTAATTTTTCTGCTGTATCTTGTCTTAAAAATGCACTACTTTCAGAAGACACAAATTTAGAATATTCTAAATCTCCTATACTGACCAATTCCGAATTTTCTGGATTTTCTTCTGAAGTTATTTCCTCTTCTGCTATTAATTCTATCCTTTCAATTGATTTTAAATTTATATTTTTTAAAAGCAATAGATCTGGATTAACGAGATTTAAAATAGTGTAAGTACACAAAGCCAAGGTTAAACCTACAATCGCATTGCCAATCATTTTTTTTGCTTTTCCAATTTTATCCGAACTTCCTGCGGCTATTAGCCATAAAAGTCCGGCAGCCATAATCATGATAACAGCTAAAAATGCGGCGAGCACAACAAAAAATTCAAAAATTGCACTAATGTATTGCCCAATTAAATTTCCAGTAATAGGTATTTTTGTTCCGGCCACAAATGTTGAACCTGGAATTGTGACGCTAGGGATAAAACTTAATGGCGAAGACGGTTTAGCTTTTTCTTCTTTTGGTTTTTTTAATATAGTAGTTGATTCTTTTGGTTTTTCCGTTGTTTGTTTACAAATAGACTCTTCAATACACCGCCCTGATCTCCAATATTGTTTAGAATTATCCGTCTTAATACTAAGACAGCTAGACGAATTTGTATTATCTGCGCATTTTGTATTATCTTTATATTCTACAATACAACAACCCTTTTCTTCTCCTTTTTTACACCCTGTTATTTGTTCGCATGTTTTTGCTGGATAAAAACAACTGAAGTTTAAATCTGAGCATCTTATTTTAGATTTTTCTTCACAACCAATAGGTGAAGTAATTGTTTTACAACATCCAATTTCTTTACAAAAATTATAAGTAGAGCAAGAATTACCACCTAACCAAAAACTTTGAATAGCACATTCAGATCGTGTCTTTACGTTTTTGCAAATTAAATTATCTGCATTTGGGCAATCAGATGATGCTATTTTTAAATCCTTACAACAACCTGCATTAACGGAATAAAAAGGAAAAATAATAAACAGAAAACAAATTAAGAAAAAAAGAGAGAGAAATTTTTTATTTATTTGTTTTGTCATAAAAATGATTTTTTAATTCTTCTTGAATAAATATTTGAAATTGTTCAAAAGAAATTGCACCAAAAAAACTTTTTTCCCCAATAAAAAAATAAGGTGTTGCATCTATTCTTAATTCTTGCGCTTGTAATAAATTTTTTTGAATTAAATTTGAATAGACTTGATTACTTAAACAGCGATTAAATTTTTCCAAATTTAAATTTATACTTTGAGCCAAATTAAAATAAATATTTTCCTCATTTAAATTGCTTTGATTTAAAAATAATAAATTATGATAATTTAAAGCTTGGCCCTGTTCTTGCGCGCAATAGCTTGCCATTAATGCATTTTCCGATTCATTATGTCCAGGAATTCCCTTCCAAATTAATTTTACTTGATTGGGATATGTCTCTAAAATTTTTTTTAATGCAGGCTCCACTTTTTTGCACGCACTACATTTATAATCTCCAAATTCAATAATAACAATTGGCGCCATTGGATTTCCAAAAACAAGATCATCAGAATAAATAATTGGTTTTGTTAGTTCATTTGTTGCATTTATTTTTTTAAAAGGTTTTTCTTTAATTATAGAAATAGCAAAAATAACTACAATAAACAATCCTAATATTATAAATGTAAACAAAAAAAATGATCGCATAAAAATAATTTAAATTTAAAAAATAGATTCTTCGGACAATTTTGTGGGTAATATTAAAAAGTGAAAAATGAAAAATAACAATACAGAATTCAAGAAGTGAAAAATGAAAAATGAAAAATAACAATACAAAACATTTTGGATTTTTCCGCCTGCAGTGGATCTGCCGTAGGCAGAGAAATTTAGATTTGTGATTTATTTGAAATTTGTAATTTTGGATTTTGAATTTAATAAATGGGTATATGCAATACGCCACTACAGCAATCATTGAATGAAATACGCGAATATATTTTTAATAATTTATTAAATGGAAATTTAATGAAAATAATTGACACTTTTTAATAAATAAATTTTTATTTATTTTTTATTTCCCATGGATAAATTTGATTTGATTTTTGCTCATAATCATTAAATCCAATTATTTGATATTTATCAAGTTTATAATTTTTTAAAAAATATTTAATTGCTGATAAATTAACTTTATTAAAATTTATTTTAACTTCAATGGGTGTAATTTCATTTTTATTTTTAACTATAAAATCAATCTCTTTTTTATCTTTAGTTCGCCAATAATAAATATTTTCCCGCCCATATTTTTTAATTAATTCGCTAAAAATATTTGTTTCAAAAACATTGCCTATAATTTCTTTTTGCAAATTTTTAAGCCAAAGCATTTGCATTAATCCTGAATCATAAAAAAATATTTTTGGAATTTTTGAAAGCTCGCTTCTAATATTTTTATTATAAGGTCTTACAAGTTTGATAATATATGTCTGTTCAAGTATAAATAAATATTTTTCAATGGTTGGTACTGATAATTTACAAGTGCTGGAAAGTTCTTTAACGTTAATTAGTTGACCGCTTTGCGATGCCAATATTTCTAATAATTTATTAAAACTTTCAATATTATCAATATTTGCTAATTCTTTTATATCTTTTTTTATATATGTATCAATAATTTGTTGCAATCTTTTTTCTTTTAATTCAATCTCATCAATTAGCGTCACTTTTGGATAACCTCCAAATAAAATATATTCTTTATATAATAATTTTAATTCTTTTTGTTTTTTTTCTGTTGTTTTAAAGTCGGGATTATAATAATAATTTTTAAATATTAAATATTCTTCAAAAGATAAATTAAAAATTTCAAAATTGATTGTTCTACCAACAAGCGAATCTTTAAATTTATTTTTTATTTCAAAACTAGACGAACCAGATATTATTAATTTAATATTTTTATGATGATCCGCAATAAGTTTTAAAAATTCCGATGGATTTTTTAAATACTGAATTTCATCAATAAACACAAAAGTTTTTTTATGAATTTGCGGTGCATGCCCTTCTTCTTTTAAATGATTAATAAATTCATCTACGCCTAAATCTAAAATTTTTTTATATCTTGAATCTTCTAAATCTAAATAATACACATCTTCTTTTTTGTTTTTCAAATAATTTTCTAACCATAACAAAATATGGGTTTTTCCAACCTGTCTTGCGCCATGCAAAACAATTATTTCTTCCAGTTTAATAAATTTTAATATTTCATCAATTATTTTTCTTTTATATAGCATAGTGTAAAAAATAAAATGTAAATTTTTTTATATAAAAAATTATATACATAACTAAAACATAAATCAAGTTATATCAAAGTTTGACTAAAAGCATAAAATTTATCAAATCTAATTTTGAGAATATTTAGATGCGCAATATTCTAAATGATTGCGTTCAAGTCCATGAACATAATTGACGCTTTTTAATAAATAAAATAGCTTCTATTATGACAGGAAATGACAAAACAAAAGAACAAGGAGCTAAATTTTTGTGGCAAGTATTAAAATTTTAAAAAATTTTTATTTCAAACAGTCTTTGATTTAGAGGATAAAGTCCTAGATTATATTAACGATTATGATCATACCATTAAATTAAAATTATGGGATATAAAACGCCAAGTGAGTATTTAAAAGAAAAAAAGACCTTTCCGTCCATTTTATCAAACAATTTATTAAAGCTTAAATTTAAATTAATTTGACTATTTTGCCTAAAATAAATTCATACAACGTATCATTGCCAAACAATTACACACCTAATTCTAAATTAGAATCTGGTTTTAATTTTTGCCAAGGCGTATATTTTTTTGCCAAGGCGTTAAAATAACCAGCAACAGCAATCATTGCGGCATTGTCGGTACAAAAATTTTTTGGCGGAACAAAAAATTTAATTTTACATTTTTTACTTTTTAATTCAAATTGTTTACGCAACTCTTGATTAGCCGCAACACCGCCACTCAAAAAGAACGTTTTTACTTTATATTTTTCAATTGCCTTAAAAGTTTTGTGAGTCAAAACATCAACCACGGCCTGCTGAAATTCATAACAATATTCTGGAATTTTTTTATTCCAATCCACATCTTTTTTTAATTGATAAAATACCGCTGTTTTTAATCCAGAAAATGAAAAATCAAAATCATTTGAATTAATCATCGGCCTTGGAAATTTAATTTTATTATTTAAAAAATAATCATTTTTGATTTTTGATTTTTGATTTTTGATTTTAATTGCCGCATTAGCGGCAATTATCGGTCCTCCGGGGTAATCTAAATTCAATAATTTGGCTACCTTATCAAATGCCTCACCAGCCGCATCATCTCTTGTTTGTCCAATTTTTTTATACTTTAAAATATCTTTTATTAAAATTAATTCTGTATGTCCGCCACTAACTAACAAAGCCATTGCTGGGAAAATATTTTTTTGAATTTTAAGTTTTACATTTTGGGTTTGTTTTGAAATTTGAGATTTGAAATTTGAAATTCCTTTATTTTGATTTAATAAAACTGAAACAATGTGCCCCTCTAAATGATTGACGCCAATAATGGGTTTGTTCCATAAATATGCTAATGTCCTAGCTGTTTCAATGCCTACCAAAAGAGAAGTAATTAAACCCGGACCAATAGTTACAGCGATACAGTCAATTTTTTTCTTTTCATTGCCCCCCAATGCCTCTATAATTACAGGTAAAATTTTTTCTATATGGCAACGCGCAGCTATTTCTGGCACCACTCCGCCATATTGTTGATGAATTTTAATTTGTGATGAAACCACATTGGAAATGATTTTAATTTTTTCATTTTTAATTTCAACTAAAGCAGCCGCTGTTTCATCACAAGAACTTTCAATCCCTAAAATTAACATATTTTATTTGACATAATAATATATTTATATAATAATTCATTATATTTAAAATGCAAAATTTATTTTTTAAATCATTTTATGAATGAACAAGTTTTACAAGAAGAAAAAAAATCTGACGATAGAATAATCCCAAATCTTAAGCCTGGAATGAATATAAAAGTTCATCAAAAAATTAAAGAAATAGGAACCAAAGGAGAAAGAGAAAGAATTCAGGTTTTTGAAGGAATTATTTTAGCTAAAAAACATGGTAATAAAAATGGAGCGACAATCACAGTGCGAAAAATATCTAACGGGGTGGGAGTAGAAAAAATTTTTCCTTTAAATTTGCCAACAATTGTTAAAATAGAAATTGTAAATCAAACAAGAGTTAGACGAGCTAAATTGTATTTTTTAAGAAATTCTAAAAAGAAATTAAAAATAATTAAAAATTAATTTTATTTTTTAATATTATTCTATGACATTAAAAAAATATCTCTTTGGAATATTATTGCTTTGTTTTTTTGCTATACCTTTAGCAATAAATACCCCCAGCAACAATTCATTGATTTCAATGACGACAGTTAATGCTAGTCCGCTTATGGATAATTTAACGAATGTATCAACTACTGCCGGTTTAAGCACGCCAGAAAAACCAAATTTAATAACAATAATAGGAAATATTATTAAAATTATTTTAGGATTTTTAGGGATTTTTGCGATTATTATGATTATTATTGGCGGTATTATGTGGATGACCAGTGGTGGCGCAGAGGAAAAAACGAAAAAAGCGCGGGATATGATTGTTCATTCAATGATTGGATTAATTATTATTTTAACCGCATATGTTATTACATATTGGGTAATTAATCAATTAGAAACAAATGTTTTAACTAAAACAGCTGCTGCTGATGTTTTAAAAGAAAAAGTTCCCTTAAAAGAAGAAGAAAAGTAAACAATAATAAGCAATTAACAAATATTTTACTAATTAAAAAATGGATTTGATTTCAAATCCATTTTTTATTTGATGTATTTATTTAGGTTATTCTGAGAATTTTATTGGTAATATTTAATGGGCGCATGCAATACGCCCCCATACGAAATTATTTAAAAATTAAAAATTAAGATATTAAAAATTTATTTTATAATTATTGACTATTTCGCAACCAGTCTAATGATTGTTGTTG
>JBBTVT010000019.1:0-1190 GCA_038078655.1 Patescibacteria group bacterium | reverse complement strand
AAATGATTCCACGTGCATATCATGATGTTTTAGGCATAGAAAATCTGTAGTAGACTTTAGGTTACCACAAAGTAACCTTTTTAAGCATTTTTACCATTTATCGGGCACTCAACACAGCTCCTCCTATACTTTCGGAATTTCTGAATACGTCTGTAATTCCTGCAAATTAGATAATCATACTAATCAAAACCATACTATGTTTATTCAGGATGAGAATGATGAAGATGATGTTAGGACAACAATTTGTAAATGTCCTAAATGCTTAATTGAAACAGGATAATTAGAACGTTATTGAAATCTGTAATAATTATCACAATAACAGTTGTTTGCTCAGTGGTTGCAGTTTTGGTTACAAATATCTAAAAAATAGATTCTACACTCTTTTTGTGCTTTAACATTTTACAACAGTTTGACTTAATAACTATGAGAATAGTTTTAACATGATGAAAACAATACTACTAGTTGCAGTATTTGCAATATCTGGAATGTTTATTCCACTAGTTGCTCAAACCGCATTAGCAGCACCGGCAGACAAATGTATTCTTGATTCTCCTAATGGTGGACTATGGAATTGCAATGTAGTTCCAGAGGAAGGTAAGATAGTTCAGTGGGTAAATGGACAAAACAAAAACAATTTTCTCATACAAGAATGTGGTAATCTTGGAGAAACAATTAGTGTAATTCCATATTCACCAACAACAGGTGAATTTACAATGCGCCTTTCCTGTATTGACCCAAGTAATGGTTTACCATATCCTGCATTCTTTGTCTCTACACCGTATGTGGTGAAGGGTAAGAACTAAACCCGATCATTATTTTTTATTTTTTAAACATTAAACCATTGTTGCCAAATGTTGGATTCTACACTCTTTTCATTCCTAAATCCTTAATTGAATAGCATACTTGGTTAATTATGGCATTAAAGAAAAAGGATTTGAAACAACGCCAGAATCTTCAGTGTCATTGGCATTGTCCTTGTGAAGATTGTATAATTGATGAAAATCTGCCAAATTATTAAAAATAATCTTAGATTCTAAACTCTTTTTGTGCGTAAGATATTTCCTTATATTCTGGCTGTCTTTTTTCGTCATTTTTTAAAAATTCGTGCTTGCAAGGTTTACTTTTAATCAATCTTTAGTAGACAACAGTAATCCAATAACAATAATGTAATTTTCTTTTCCTGTTATCTC
>JBBTVT010000018.1:0-4359 GCA_038078655.1 Patescibacteria group bacterium | reverse complement strand
AAAATAAATTTTTAATTTTGTAATTTTTGAATTTTTAAATAATTTTTAATATCTTAATTTTTAATTTCATTAAAAAAAATAAATTTTTAATTTTGTAATTTTTGAATTTTTAAATAATTTTTATTTAAGTCTCCCAAAAAGTGGGGTGATTATACTCATAACCATTGGTTTTATCAAGCCTGTCATAGTTAAAAATCCAATAAAACAAAACAATATTCCTAATAATTTATAAAACATTCGAGTTCCTCCTTCGGTTCCGAACCATCTCTCTGCCCAATAATTTATTCCAACAATTCTAATAAACCATTCTGTTTTTATTACCAAAAAAAATCCCGCTATTATAATTAATAATCCGATAATAATTGATTGCATAAAAATTTAGATTTTAAACTGTTATTTTTTTAAAATTTCTTCAATTGTCTCAATAATAAATACTTTTCCAATTTTTTTAACTTTTCGTTCCGCATATTCTTGATCAAAAGACGAATTTCCAGTGATAGCATAATTTTCTTTTATTCCTTTTTCTCGTGCGTATTCAAGGATTTCAAATCCTACATTGCCATTAAGAAAATGATCAAAAAAAAGAACATCAGGTTCATATTCATCAATTGCCTTTTTCGCTTCGTTAAGATTTATACATTGAATAATGTAGATATCTGAATTATTAGGAAAATAATGTTTTATAGCACATTTAGTAACCTCAATTATTGATTCATCGTCGTCAATAATTAATATTTTCTTAGGTTCTTTTTCTTTTTCTCTTGATATAATTATGTCTTGTTCTTTTATCATCTTATTGCCTTTCTTTTTAAATTACATTTTTGAAATTTGTAAAGAAGTTTTTATCACTGTGTCTGGATTTAAAGAAATACTGTCAATCCCGCATTTAACAAGGAATTTAGCAAAATCTGGGAAATCAGAAGGCGCTTGTCCACAAATTCCTATTTTAACTTTATTTTGTTTCGCTGTTTTTATTACATCTTTAATTAAAATTTTCACAGCTTCATTTCTTTCGTCGTAAATATGGCTAATTAATTCTGAATCACGATCTACCCCTAACACAAGTTGAGTTAAATCATTGCTACCGATAGAAAATCCATCAAAAAATTTTGCAAATTCTTTAGCCAAAATAACATT
Organism: Patescibacteria group bacterium; assembly: GCA_038078655.1. Taxonomy (GTDB): domain Bacteria; phylum Patescibacteriota; class Patescibacteriia; order UBA2591; family PGYQ01; genus PGYQ01. Next base: position 3,222 of record JBBTVT010000018.1, on the reverse strand, counting down.
TGAAGGAATTTCAACCATCATATAAATTTTTAAATAATTAGCAGATGATTTATATGCGTTAACTATTAATTTATTTTTTTTCATTTCTAAAAAAACTTTTTTTGCTTCTTCGATTGTCCGACAAAATGGAATCATTGCAATAACATTTGTTAATCCCATTTTTTCACAAACTTTTTTAATTGCTTCACATTCTAATGCAAATGCTTCTTTGTATTCTTTGCTATAATAACGAGAAGCTCCACGCCAACCAATCATTGGATTGGATTCTTCTGGTTCAAAATATTTTCCTCCAATTAAATTTTTATATTCGTTTGACTTAAAATCAGATAAACGGACAATTACATCTTTAGGATAAAAAGCCGCAGCAATCATTCCAATTCCCTCCGCCAATTTGTCAATAAAAAATTGCGATTTATTTTTATATCCGGATGTGATTTTTTCAATTTTTTCCAATGTTTTCTTATCAATTTTTTTATTATTAACAATAAATTGTTGTTTGTCAATGGCTAATAATATATTTGGGTGTATTTTAATAAAATTATTTATGATAAATTCTTCTCGCGCTAGCCCAACGCCATCATTAGGAATAAAACTTAAAGAAAAAGCTTGATCAGGTTCGCCAACATTCATCATAATTTTTGTTTTTGGTTTTTTAATTTTTTTTAAATTAATTTTTTGAATTATAAAAGGAATGATTCCTTGATAAACTTTTCCGATTTCTCCTTTAGAGCAACAAACTGTAATGTCTTGCCCATTTTTTAAAATTTCTGTTGCATTTTTTGTCCCAACAACACAAGGAATACCTAATTCGCGACTTACTATTGCTGCATGACAACAACGTCCTCCTCTATTAGTGACAATTGCCGAAGCAATTTTCATAATAGGTTCCCAATCCGGATCAGTAATATCAGTTACTAAAACATCTCCTTTTTTAAAATTTCCAATTTCATGCACATCTTTAATAATATTAACCTTGCCCTGTCCGATTTTTGTTCCTACTGCGGCGCCAGAACAAAGTAATTGATAATTTGCATTTTGTAATTTATAGGTTTCAATAATATTAAAATTTCGTTGTGATTGAACAGTTTCAGGACGCGCCTGGACAATATATAATTGATTATTAATTCCATCTTTTGCCCACTCTATATCCATTGGTTTTTTATAATATTCTTCAATAATTTTTACCCATCGAGCTAATTGTAAAATTTCATTATCATTTAAAACAAATTGATTTTTTTCTTTTTCGTTAACCATTACATTTTTTGTGAAAGTATTTCCTTCTTGACTATAAATCATTTTTATTTCTTTTGTTCCCAATTTTTTATTTAGAATTGGTTTAAATTTTTCCAAGGTAGGTTTAAAAACAATAAATTCATCTGGACTAACAATCCCTTTTACAATATTTTCTCCTAATCCATATGAACCATTAATCAAAATTGCATTTTGAAATCCAGTTTCCGTATCAATAGAAAACGCAACGCCAGAACAAGCTTTATCTGAACGAACCATTTTTTGAACAACAATTGATAAACCAATAGAAAAATGGTCAAATCCTTTATCTTCTCGATAAGAAATAGCCCTATTAGTGAATAAAGAAGCGAAACATTTTTTACACGCTTCAATTAGCGCATATTCTCCTCTAATATTTAAATAAGATTCCTGTTGCCCTGCAAAAGATGCATCCGGAAGATCTTCTGCTGTTGCAGAGCTTCTCACAGCCACATCCATTTGATTATTTGTAATATTTAAAGAAAATTCTTTTGATAATTTTTGATAAGATTCAATAATTTCTTGTTTTAAATCTTCTGGAAATTTTGCTTTTAAAATAGTTTCTCGAACCTTGTGTCCTTTTTCAGCTAAATTTTGCATATCACTCGTATCTAAATCGGAAAGAATTTTTTTAATTTCATTTTTAATTCCAGCATTTTCTAAAATATAAAAATAAGCTTGGGCGCTAATAGCAAAACCGTTTGGGATATTAATTCCTTTTTTAACAAGATTTTGATACATTTCTCCTAAAGATGCATTTTTGCCTCCAACTAAAGAAATATTTTTAATTCCAATTTTATCAAACCAATAAATATATTTTTGCATAAAAAATTAATTAAATTTATTCATTGCATTATTTATTCCTTCTGTGATGGTCATTGCGACAGCCAAGTGCGTTTTTTCTAAACTTTTTGAAATGATTTTTCCTTCATCTTTAGCAAATTTTTGCAAAACAAATTTACTTGTATTTTTTATAATATTTTTTGATTTTATTCCTATTCTAAATCTAATAAAATTTTTTGTTCCTAAATGATTAATTATAGATTGCACGCCTTTCTGACCTCCGGAACTACTATTTTGGCTAATTCTGATTTTTCCCAAAGGCAAATCTATATCATCATGAATAACAAATAAATCCATAACGTTTATTTTATAATAATTCATTAATGCGGAGACAGGCTCTCCGGAATTATTCATAAAAGTTTGTGGCATTGCTAAAATAATTTTTTCGTTATTAAAATTTTCACTTAAAATTAAAGCATTAAATTTTTTATTCAATTTAAAATCGCCAAAAGTTTCAATAAAACTTTTTTGCAAATAATAAACCGCCATAAACCCGCAATTATGGCGAGTTTTTTCATATTCTTTCCCTATATTTCCTAGCCCAACAATTAATTTCATAAAATTGGTTTGCGATATTAAAAATCTCACTTCTAATATTTTTTAATTTTTATTTTGCATTGTTATTTGAATATTCTTTTCCAAAATAGTCTTTATATATTTTTTGAAACCTTTGACTATTTTTAAACTTCTTTTTAGATCCTTTAATAATTTGTTGAACACGAGACCTAGTAATGTTATGATCTATTCCAATTTCTTCTTGGGTTTTTAGTATTCCATCATTTATGCCAAAATATTCTTTCGTAATATCTTTATCTTGAATAGAGATTATTTCTTCATTAAAAAAATCAATATTTTCTTTAATGTATTCTGCAAAACAATTATCAATTATTTTTTGTTCAAGATTTTCTTTATCCAAGATAATATCTTGTAATAATACGGGATCGGAATTATTGTCGTCTTTATTATTAATAATTTCCGTATCCAGTGAAATTGTTTCTATTTGAGATATTTTTATTATTTTTAAAGCATCCTCTGGGCTAATTTTCATTTCTTCGGCAATTTCACAAACTAAAGGGTCTCTGTTTAATTGCCGCTCTAACCGATTTAAAA
>JBBTVT010000017.1:0-6856 GCA_038078655.1 Patescibacteria group bacterium | reverse complement strand
GTCAGTGTCAATTGTAATATAAACCAGTGTAAAAAATTGACTTTTTTTGGATTAGTATTAAACTAATACCAATTAGTTATGAGAATGGAATTAAGTCAATCAGTTAATTATAAAATAGAAAATACAGAAAATACAACTCAAGAAGGAAGCTCTCCTTCCTTTTTTAATTCCAAAAAATCAGATGATGATGACGAATACAACAAAACAAAAAAAGCCGTTATTTTTTTTATTTTATCATTATTTTCTTTTTTGCGACTTTTGAAAAAAATAGCGATTTTTTTAATGAGATTATTTAGAAAAATAATATTTATTATATTTTTGAATATTCATAAATGCATAAAGATTGTTATTTTAAATATATATAAAATTTATTTGTTTTTTAAAAAACAAATTCAAAAGTTTTTTCCATCAGATCAAAAAATTTTTTATTTGTTAAGTCATTACTCAATTTTTTATATCATTTTTGCCATTATTATTTTTTTGGTCATTTCTGACAACCTTAAAGCAAGAGAAATAAATGTAAGCATATTTGGACAAAAAACAATCTTTTATCATCTTTTAAATAAATATCAAAATGAATTTATTGAGGATGCGAATTTAAGCTATTCTGAACAACCCGACGAAACTCTATTTTTAGATGCAAACATCGATCATACAATTGAACAAGAAAATGAAGGAATCATTATGACCCAAGGCGGAACAATTTTGGTCAAACCTAATATTAGCGTTACAATTGAAACGCCTCAAATTAGAACAAAGCCTATTCAATACATTGTAAAAGCTGGCGATGTTGTATCTGGTATTGCAAAAAAATTTGGAATTAGCGTAAATACTATTTTATGGGAAAATAATTTGAGAGAACGAAGTCTCATTAAACCTGGAGACGCATTGACTATTTTGCCAACAACAGGAGTTATACATACAGTGACAAAGGGAGAAAGTTTAGAAAAAATTGCCAAAAAATATGAAGTTAGCGCTGAAGAAATTTTAAAAACCAATGAATTGGTTAATATTAACCTTAAAATAAATCAAAAAATTTTTATTCCTGGTGGAGAAAAATATTTTCCTGCGATTTCTCCAAAAAGAATATTTGCGAAAAATAATTGGATGTCTTCATCTAAAAAACAAATTTTAAAAGGAGGCAGCAAAAGACAATTTATTTGGCCTACCTCCGGACATAATATTAGTCAATACAGCCATTGGGGACACACAGCCATAGATATTACTGGGAAAAATTATTCCTCCCCGATTTATGCTAGCGCCGATGGAGTAATTAAAACTGTAATTTATTCAAATCGCGGATATGGCAGACATGTAATTATTGGACATAGCAATGGCATTAGTACATTGTATGGACATATGAGTAAAATTTTTGTAAATTCCGGAGAAAAAGTTGAAAAGGGACAAGTAATTGGTTTGCTTGGGAATACTGGACGTTCAACCGGTCCCCATATTCATTTTGAAATTAGAATTAATGGGAAAAAAATAAATCCATTGATATATATTAGGTAATTTATGTTTTCAAAAAAAGATTATACCAAGTATCGTTTATTAGAAATTATTCCAGGCGCATTGACTTGGTTAATGTTTTTTTTAATAATTATAATTTCTTTTTTAAAGCCAATTTGGGCTATTTATTTTATTATTGTTTTTGATTTGTATTGGTTTTTTAGAATCATCTATTTTTTAATTTATGTTTTTATTTCTTGGCGACAATTCCGAACTGATATAAAAATTGATTGGACAAAAAAAGTAAAAACAATTTCTGATTGGGAAAAAATTTATCATTTAATTTTTTTACCTTCTTACAAAGAAAACATAGAAATGATTAATTCTGCATTTGAAAATTTGATTAAAAATAATTATCCATTAAATAAATTTATTATTGTTTTAACTGGCGAAGAAAGAGATAAAGAAAATTTTCTAAAAAATGCGGAAATTATAGAAAAAGAATTTAGAAATAAATTTTATAAATTATTGATTACTATGCATCCTCAAGATTTACCCGGCGATCTTGCTGGCAAGGGGTCAAATATCGCTTGGGCTGGGAAAAGAATAAAAGAATTTATTGATCAAGAAAAAATTCCGTATGAAAATATTATTGTTTCTTCTTTTGACATAGATTCCTGCGCTCATCCTCAATATTTTAATTGTTTAACTTATAAATATTTAACTCATCCAGATCCGACCCATGTTAGTTATCAGCCATTAATTTTGTTCCATAATAATGTTTGGGATGCTCCATCATTAGCGAGAATAGTAGCAAATGGTTCTTCTTTTTGGCTTTTAACTGAATTAGTTAAACCAGAAAGATTAATTACTTTTTCTTCTCATAGTATGAGCTTTAAAGCTTTGGTGGATGTTGGGTTTTGGCAACGAGATATTGTTAACGAGGATTCAAGAATATATTTGCAAGCCATGGCTCATTATCAAGGGAATTATTCAGTTATTCCAATATATATTCCTATTTATATGGATGCGGTATTGGGAAAAACTTTTTGGCGAAGTATGGTTAATATTTATAAACAACAGCAACGCTGGGCATATGGCATTGAAAATTTTCCTTTTATAGTCTGGTATTTTAAAAAAAATCAGGTGCCTTTTTTAAAAAGAATTTATTATTATTGGAATCAATTAGAAGGCGGGTTTTTTTGGGCAGTAGCTCCAATTTTAATTTTTATTTTAGGTTGGTTGCCTCTGTCTATTGCTAATTATTATGGAATTAAAATTGCAATGATACAAACTGCGCCACATATTTTAGGGATAACAATGAATTCTTGTCTAGTTGGACTTTTTGTTCTGTGCATTTTGAGTACAATTATTCTTCCACCTCGTCCGCAAAGATGCAAAAAAACGAAATGGATAATGATGTTTTTGCAATGGGTATTTTTACCTATTGTATTAATTATTTTTAGCGCAATTCCAGCAGTTGACGCTCAAACACGCTTAATGCTCGGAAAGCATTTTGGTTTTAATGTTACAGAAAAAGCGAGAAAAAAATAAATTAATTTATTAAACATTTTAATTTAGAAACGTATTGTATGAATAAAAAAATTGTTGTTGGAATGTCTGGAGGAGTTGATTCGTCAATAGCTTTGGTTTTATTAAAAGAACAGGGATGGCAACCTATAGGTGTTTCTTTAAAATATGCGACTTGGGATGGTTGTAAAAATATATGTTTTAAAAAAAATCTTTTTGAAAATGTTTGTTGCAGTACAGAATCTTTTAAAATTGCTAGCAATATTTGCAAAAAAATGAACGTTCCACATCACATTATAGATGTCAGCAAAGATTTTCAAAAAAAGGTAATTGATTATTTTGTTTACGAATTAAAACATAATAGAACTCCCAATCCTTGCGTTATTTGCAATCGACGTTTAAAATTTCAGAAACTTTTTGAATTCGCTAAAAAACAACATATTAAATATGTTGCTACTGGACATTACGCGCGTATATGTGAACTAAAAACGAAAAACGAAAAATGTAAAAAAAATATTAATCCATTAACTATTTTGTCTGCCGACTGGCAAACTAAAACTTACCAACTTTTAGTTGCCAAAGATAAAGAAAAAGATCAAACATATTCCTTGTCTTTTTTGCCACAAAAATGGTTAAAAAATATTATTTTTCCATTAGGAAATTATTTAAAAACAGAGGTATATAAAATTGCCGAACAAAAAGGTTTTAAAATTTTTCTTAAACAAAAACAAAGTCAGGATTTTTGTTTCATCCCCAATAAATCAATGGAATGTTTTTTGCAACAAGAGATTGGAGAAAAACAAGGATTAATAAAAGATACAGATGAAAATATTTTAGGAAAACATCAAGGGCTTCATTTTTATACAATTGGGCAAAGAAAAGGAATTAAATTGCCAGCCGGACCATATTTTGTCGTTAATATGGATGTTAAAAACAATGTTTTAATTGTTACAAAAAATGAAAAAAATCTTTTTCGTAAAGAAATTTTTATTTCTCATGTTCATTTTATTTCTAAAATTCCTTTTAAAGATAAAATTCGCATAAAAGTTAAAATTCGTTATCGACAAGAAGCGGCTACAGCTACGTTATTTTTAATTTCTAAAAATAGAGCAAAAATTATTTTTGATCAATCGCAACGAGCCGTTACGCCAGGACAATTTGCTGTATTTTATCAAAAAAATGTTTGTTTAGGCAATGGAGTGATAATAAAATAATTTCGTAGAGGCGACCGCAACGGTCGCCCAAACATTCAAAATGACCTATTGTAAATTTAAAAAATTGTGCTAAATTTATTGTATAAATTTTCTGAAAAAAAATTTCTGCCTAAATTATGACCACAAAAACAATAACAATTCAAAAAAAAGAAATGGTTGTTTTGCCAAAAAAATGGCTACAAAAAATTAATCAAGCAGATAAAATAAAAGCTTGTTTTGTTAATGGAAATATTATTTTAAGCAGTTTGGGGAATGAACAGGTTTGCGCTTTATTTGATCAAGATTTAAATAAAAAAATTATAAAAATAAGAAAAAAAGAATACAATCAACTTGATCGAGAATTAGACAAAGCGATTCAAGAGGTTTCTCAAGGAAAATGTGTAGGACCTTTTAATTCTGTTGAGAAACTTAAAAAATCATTGGAAAAATATGAAGATTAAATATTCTCCTAAATTTAAAAAGAGTATTTGTGGTTTTTCAAAAGAGATTAGAGAGAAATTTTATAAACAAATTAGTTTTCTTCTTTATAATATTCAGCATCCTTCGCTTCGAGCAAAAAAATATAATGAATCTAAAGATATTTGGCAGGCAAGAGTAAATCAAAGTGTTCGTTTTTATTTTTTAATTAAAAATAACGTATATATTTTACTTGATATTAAAAAACATCCAAAATAGACAGAGGAAAATAAAATTGTTATCGTAGGGGGCGTATCGCATACACCCAACACATTACAAAATAATCGTAGTGGCGCAAAATTTTGTAGTATTAGAAAGCAAATAGTTATTAAATGTTTAGAAATTAAATCATTGAAAATTTTAGGTTTTATTCGGAGGTTCAACCTCTAAACATTAATTGGACATTTGTTGTTAAATGTGTTAATTTTAGAATGTTATTTATGGCTAAAAAATTAGTTTTCCTAAAAAAAATAATGAGATGAGATAAAATCAAATCAATAATAAAAAACCGCAAGTTATTCTAATTTTATTTTTATGCAAAAAAATAATATAAAATTTAGACAAAGTTTATTTTGGGATACTAATCTTAAAAATATAGATGTTAAAAAACACGCTCAATATATTATTGAACGCGTAGCTGATTTTGGCGATGACAAGGAAGCAAGATGGGTTTTAGATTTTTATAATAAAAAATTACTTAAAAAAGTCATTACAAAATCAAGGTGTTTAAGGCCGCGAACAAAAACTTTATGGACGCTTATTCTCAACAAATAAATTGGCATTATGGAGCCTTGCCATATAAAACGAAAAAAGCGTTGGATTTTTTATCTCAAGAAAAATGGCTTAAGAAATCGCATTGGTATTTAGCGGGCGGAACAGCTTTGGCGCTTCAAGGGGGTCATCGCAAATCATATGACTTAGATTTTTTTACTCAAAAACGAAACTTTAATGAAAAAAAATTAATTGCTCATTTTATTAATAATAACGATTGGGTTGTAGATATTGAGGAAAATAATACCGTTTATGGTAAATTATTAAATACCAAAGTAAGCTTTATTGCTTATCCATTTTTTGTTCCAAAGGTAAAATATTTAATGCACAATTCTGTTCGTATACTTAATAAAATTGACATCGCTGTGATGAAAATTACAGCAATTTCGCAGCGTGGCAGGAAAAGAGATTTTTTTGATCTTTATTGGTGCGCGAACAATATTGAACCATTAGAAAATATTATTAAACGGCTTAAAATTCAATATCCATCAATTGCTCATAATTACCATCATATTTTAAAATCTTTAGTGTATTTTGAAGACGCAGAAAATGATCCAGAGCCGCAAATATATTTTTGCACTAGTTGGAAAAAAGTAAAAAATTTTTTTATAAAAGAAGTTCCCATAATTGCTAAAAAATTAATGAGATAATAAATCTATGAAAGAATTATTAAAAAGATGGGTTCTTTTTGCTAAAGCAGATTTAGATGCGGCTCAAAGATTATTTAGCAGTCCCAAACCAACTCAATGGACTTTTATTTTAATTCTTTGGCATTGTCATCAAACAATTGAAAAAATGTTAAAAATGATGATAATTGCAAAAGGAAAAGAACTTTTTAAAATTCATGACCTTCCACGTCTTTTTGAACAAACTGAAATAAATAATTTACCAAAAGAATATAAAATTTTTTTATATCAACTTAATAAATATTATCTTTATTCTCGTTACCCTGATATTGTATATTCTAAGCCTTATCCACAATCTAATAAAGAAAAAGCTGAAAAATATTTAAAATTAACTTTAGAATGTTATTTATGGCTAAAAAAATTAGTTTTCCCAAAAAAATAGTTAATAATTATTTAAAACATCTTGATAATCAAATTAAAATTGATAAAGCTCTTTTATTTGGTTCTTATGCTTGGGGAAAACCGACAAAACATAGTGATATAGATTTAGTAATAATTTCATCAGATTTTCAAAAACAAACTTTTTGGAAAAGAGTGGATTGGCTTACTAATATGAGAGATGGCATAGCAGATACCGTTGCTATGGATATTATTGGTTATACACCAAAAGAATTTACCCATATTGAAAAATATTCAGCTATTATGGCAAAAGCGAAAAAAGACGGAAAATGGATTTATCCGTAGTGGCGTATGGCAATACACCTATTCATTACAAAACAATCGTAGGGGGCGTATCGCATACACCCAACA
>JBBTVT010000016.1:0-1280 GCA_038078655.1 Patescibacteria group bacterium | reverse complement strand
TTTGTTGTACATTATAGAATAAAGGTTGATATTGATATAAAAGTGAAACACCCTTAAATGATAATTTTTTGAATTATAATTTTATAATGATTATTTTATTAAAATATCACAATTTTTTATTAATTACCACTTGCAAAAGATGGGATACATAGATAGGCACTTTTAAAAATTCTGGTTCTTCAGACAATTCTGTGGGTAGATAATGATTTTAAAAATTTTAATTTAAATATTAAAATAAGAATTAATTTCTAATTTCTAATTTCTATTAAATTTTCAATGAATCAATTTTTAAAATCCAAAATATTTTAAATTTATAATTTTGTAGGGGCGACCCTTGCGGTCGCCCTGGGCGCGGGCAAGCCGCGCCCCTATAACAACAATCATTGAATAAAATACGCAAATATATTTTTAATAATTTATTAAAATGGGAATTTGATGAAAAAATCTTTTTTGTAGGGGCGTATTGCATACGCCCATTAAATATTTACCCATAAAATTCCCAGAAGAACCGTATTAATTAATTGTTGCGTTAGATTCTGGACTGAAAGTAATGTTAAGTTATCCACAATTATCATTGACTCAAATTTATTAATTTGATAAGGTAATTATGTACTATTGTAATAGTACATAATTATGAATATAAAATACCAACAAGAATTAATAAGCCTGCTTACTAATATTAAAAATATCAAATTGATGAATGAATTTATAAAAGATATTTTAACTCCAACAGAATTTGAAGAAATTATTATTCGTTGGCAAATTATTAAACAATTATCAAAAGGCGTTTCTCAAAGAAAAATAGCAACTAAATTAGGGGTTAGTATTGCCACAATAACTCGCGGATCGCGAGAATTACGCGATAAAAAAGGCGGGTTTTGGAAAGTATTAAAAATGAAAAATAATTTATGCAAAAAATTAATCTAAAAAATAATTTGATCTGGTGGTGGACTTTGAGAATTTATTCGCAAAGTCCTAGTTTTATTTTGGCTTAATATATTTTTTATAAACCCAGTCATTAAAACTTCTCTCGGATTTTGCGAGAGGAGTTTTTTATTTGTGTTGGTGATTGGACATTTAGATAAAAATTAAAGTGTTCAACCACCAGCACAAATTTAAATGTGATAGGATAAGATTCCATTTTAAAGGAGGTGATTAAAATGGATGTTTACTTAGGTGGTCTTCCAGACGGACAATGGGTCCGTCTGGAAGAGGAAGAAATCAGTAGGGCATTTTCAGAAAAATGCCCTACAGAGTCAGATTTGTTTAATCTGGCTCTG
>JBBTVT010000015.1:0-2540 GCA_038078655.1 Patescibacteria group bacterium | reverse complement strand
CCCCTACAACAACAATTATTGAATAAAATACGCAAATATATTTTTAATAATTCATTGAAATGGGAATTTGATGAAAAAATCTTTTTTGTAAGGGCGTATGCAATACGCCCTTACAACAACAAATCATTAATTCGTAGGGGCGTATTGCATACGCCCATTAAATATTACCCATAAAATTCCCAGAAGAACCTATTATTTAAATTATTTGGCAGTTTGATTATAGTGCATGTTTATTATTTTTTTCCACAAAATTTAAAATTTTTACTTTTAATTTTTATAAATTTTTGCTAAAATGTTAAGTATTAATTTTATTTATTATTTATTTTTATGGACAAAGAATTTATAGAGAAAATAAAAAAATCTCTTTTGGAAGAGAAACTAAAATTAGAAAAAAAATTAGAGGAAATCTCTGCGAAAAATAAAGACATAAAAGGTGATTATGATGCTTATTTTCCAAATATTGGCGATGAAATAGATGACAATGTTTTAGAGGTGGCTGAATTTGAAGAAGAAATTGGAGTAGAAAATAGTTTAGAAATTTCTCTTAAGCAGGTGAATCAAGTCTTAGAAAAAATTGAAAATAATAATTTTGGAATTTGTGAAAAATGTAAAAAAGAAATAGAAAAACAACGTCTTTTGGTGTTTCCAGCCGCTGCGTTATGTCAAAAATGTATAAAAAGTAAAATTTTAAATCAACAAATTTAAATACTGAATGTTAATTTTTGTGAAAACTATCATAAATACAATTTCTCTTTTTGAACTTAAAAAAATGGCCAAAAATATGTTTGGCAATTTAGTTAAAGCAGTAGTTGATATTGAAAAACAAATTATGGTTGTTGATGCTAGTTTGCATGCTGATCAAGAGGAATGGTTATTAAAAAATGGTTCAAAACAAAAAAATCTTTGGGGAATTAATATTTATCCTGATTTACCAAAAGATCAAAGAATTGAATTTGATTCAATGATAAATTTGCGACCATCAGATGGAAATCGTAGTCGAGGGGTTGATAATTCTAAAATTCAACAAAAAATTATTAAAGTAGTTAATAAATTAATTAAAAATGAAACTAATTCATAAAGATTTAACTAAAACTAGATGGTTTAAATTTTCGCTAATTGAACAAATGGCTAATATTGGAAGTGAAATTTTTCGAACCATTTCTGGACAAAATAAAAAGCAAGATTATATGCAAGCATTTGAACGTTCATTAGAACTTTTTGATTTAACTATTGTTGATCCAAAAAACAAAATGAGATTAAAAGAAATTTTACGTTGTAGAGAATTGTGGTGTGATTATATTGTTGGCGATAATCAATATCATCAGAATGACGCTATGTGGCAAAATTATTTTTATGCTTTTAATTGGGCAGCACGAAAAAATTTATAAATTGTAAAAAATAAAAGCTAAAAAAAATTTATTTTTAGAGATAAAATTTTTGATTGCATTATTTATACATATAAATTAGAATAAATGTTTCTAAATTAATTTAAAAAATGTGAAAGAAGCTGAAACATTACAGGGAAAACCGCCTGTATAGTTTAATCAGTGGTTTCAAATTAATTTATTTAAAAATCTACTATGCAAATTGGACTGTTTGAAATTATGTTAATCGCATCAACAATGCTTGAATTTAATCCCATAATCCAAGCTGTCAAAATTATTCGTTTAAAGGAGGCAAAGGATGTATCTATGTATACATTCCTAATGATTCTCGTAATCGGGATTATGTGGCTAATCTATGGAATTAAAATTCAAAACTTACCCCTTATCATAGGCAACTCGATAAAATTATTTTCTAGCTTAACCGTTGTAATTGTATATTCGATATATAAACTGCCTAAGGCCAACATCGACTAACATGCGATATCCGGTTTCGTTGTGGCTACACCCAAATTCTTGCTTCATTACATTTCGCAAAAACATCGTAATCGTATATGTTGAAACATTATTGGAAATAAATTTTTAGACCTCACCAAATTAAAGTTATGAGTTTTGAAAAATCGCCACAAAATTATCCTAATGTAATAAAATTCCAAGTGGATGAAAGAATCTTAACGCAAAAAGAAACAGACATGCGCGATTTTTTCGTAGTTCTGACTCGCCTTTAGATATTATTATCGCTGAGATGCAAGTAGATGAGTTTAAGAATGTGACCGGCGAAGATATAGCAAACAAGACAATCAAACAACTGGCGAGGTATTACTTATAAAGATGAGGATGATTTTGTGGCCAAAGTGTTGCAAATTGCCATGCCAGTATTGGAAATTATTCAAAAAGATAAAAAGGATGCCCACAAACAAGAAGGGCGTGATATGTATACAGAGGCAGATGTAGAAGTGGCTGTTTCCGCTATTAGAGAAAGCGGTTCTGAAAAAATATATGTTACTGGAAATGTCGGTTCTGGAAAAACCACATTCGCAAGAGAAATTTTGCGTGAGACAAGCTTTAAAAATATTGATGTGGATCGATGGTTTCAAATTTTTCGTCAAGAACAACAACGCGAAGCTGCCGACTTATCAGAGTTAATAAAATATATTC
>JBBTVT010000014.1:0-1385 GCA_038078655.1 Patescibacteria group bacterium | reverse complement strand
AAAATTAAAAATTTATTTTATAATATGGGCCTGTAGCTCAGCTGGTTAGAGCGTCTGCATGGCATGCAGAAGGTCGCTGGTTCGAATCCAGTCAGGTCCACCATTTCTTGCTCGTTAAAAAAATAATCCCGATAATCACTGATGATTATCGGGATTTTCGTTCACCTCCTCTTCTATGTTTTCCCCTAAAATGTGCCGATAATTTGCACAATTGCAATCGGCACATTTCTCGCAACAAATGCAAGTGGGGACCTCACATTCATTGATGCTTTCAACCCATTCCTTGTGAGTCATTTTACTCACCTCCTTTAAAATTTTTTAGTAGGGGTGGAAGGAATTAAACCCTCACACTTCTGAAGATCTTTTCCGAAGCCGCGTCTGCGTCACCCCTTTATTTTATTCAATAAAAAAACTGGCTTTTCTCAAAACCAGTTTTTTCTTTAAAATTTATTTTTTTATTCATTATTCATAACTTGGTTTTGAGAAAAATAAAAGCGACAACAAAACCAAAACGACTAATGTTGTAGATAAAAAATTTGATAAAATTGTAGATAAAAATAGAAACATAAAATAAAAAAATTGAAGTGGTAGGCATTATTAATATTTTATTAACGCCCGCCACATTGCTGCTATATTCCCTAGTAATAACATATCTAGGAAATATAGCAAAAAACTTTCCATTTCACTCACCTCCTTTTTAAAAACAAAAATCTAGCTTTGTGAGCCAGATTTTATTTTTTTATTATTATTTTTAAACATCTAGCCACAAATAGAATGAGTAATCAAAACCAATTTGACTGCTCTATCTTTAATGACTAAATTTTAAAAACATTTTGCATAAAGATTTATTTAAAATAAATTGGGGTTGGGTATGGAATTGCAATGAATTCAGATTTTAAATTTTCCATACCCCACTTGGTATCCCTTTTAAAAAAAGAGATACCCTAACTTTTTTTCTTCTTCGCTTATGAAGAATAAAAAAAGGATAATTAAATCATTTATAAAATATATTATTTTAAACTTTTTGTCAATTTAATTATCCATAACATTATAACTTGGATTGAAGTTTTTAATGCAACAGCGTTAGAATTAATTAATTGTTTTATTAAATTTCTTTTTTAAATCCCAATGTCCAATCAAATCATAAACCCTAAATGTCAAAATAAATCCAAAATCCAAATATCAAATGTCAAAAAAGTAATTTTTAATTTTATGATTTGGAATTTATTTTTACATTTTTATTTGTCATTTTGATTTTTTCCGCCTGCGGTGGATCTGCCGTAGGCAGAGATTTTTAATTTTTGCATTTTCTAAGGGATTCCTCGACTTCGCAGGCTGTCTAAAAAGTTAATAAATAAATAATTTAGATAAAAAATTATAAACGT
>JBBTVT010000013.1:0-1334 GCA_038078655.1 Patescibacteria group bacterium | reverse complement strand
TCTTCTTGATATATTTTTAGTTGCATATCTATTTTATTATTTATTTTTAGATTTCAAGATTTTTTTAATTTCGCGATCAAAATCAGAGATGTATTTCTTGTCTTGTTCTTTTTTATATATTTTATACTCTTTATCAGCTTTGTTCTGCGCATCTTCCGAGCTTACATTGCCGGCATTTTTTAAAATCCCTTTCCCTAAAAGCGCAAGATACTCATTAAGTTTTCCAATCCAGTTTTTCATTGTCATAGCCAGTTCACTTTTTGCTTGAATTTCGGCAAATGACAGATACGCATCCACAATACGATTGAGCATCTGAAGCTCCTTTTCATTTAAATAATTTTTGGCTATGTAAATATCGCGCTGAATAGGATGAACTCCCGAAAAATTAGTTAGTCCCATCAAAGATTTCTTACTATCAGCACGTTCGGCTATTATTTCAGCAGCTGTTTTTCCACTTACCGCAAAATGCATTTTATTTTGAACCGTTTTAAAAAACAATTCTGTTTCTTTGGCATCTTTTCGGTAATCAATGCTGGTCGCGTAAATATCCGTTACTTTTTGATATAACATTCTTTCGCTTGAACGAATATCCCTAATTCGCTCTAAAAGTTCCTCAAAATAGCGGGATTTATAACCGCCCTGTTTTAATCGCATGTCATCTATCACAAATCCTTTGATTATATATTCCTTTAAATGATCATTTGCCCATTGGCGAAACAATATGCCGCGATTGGAGTTCACCCGAAATCCCACGGCAACAATAACCTCCAGTCCATACATTTTAGTCTTGTATTTCTTTTTATCCAAAGCAGTTATTAAGAAATCCTTAATAACTGAATCTTGGTCAAGCTCTCTTGCCTGAAATATATTTTTAAGATGTATATTGATATTCGCCACGGTCGTTTGAAACAGTTCCGCCATCAGCTTTTGCGTAAGCCATACATTTTCATGTTTAAATCTAACTTCAACGCGAGTTTTCCCGTCCTCGGTTTGATAAATAATTATTTGTGATTGCTGTTTGTCTTTTTCCATAAAATTTATTTAAAAATTCTTTTGTAAACTTTCAAGATCGCCTCGGGAATTGGTGATAATTTTACCTTTTGTTTTATATCTTCAAACTCATCTTCAAATGAATCATCACCAAGTGAGAAAATATAGACGCTGATTTTACCTTTTATATCTTTAATCGCTTTTTTGAAATCTCCAATCGCTAATTGATCAAAAATTATTCCGGCATAATGGTCGTGATTTTTGAAAATCTTAAAATTTGCACTGTCTTGTATTAACTCAAAAGTTCCTTCTTTAACACAAAGCATTTCTATGGCTTCTTTTGT
>JBBTVT010000012.1:0-7917 GCA_038078655.1 Patescibacteria group bacterium | reverse complement strand
ATCAATTTGAAGGATTAATGATTGATAAAGATATAAATTTTAGCCAGATGAAAGGAGTGTTGGAATCTATGGGACAATTTTTATATGGTCCTGATACAAAATTGCGTTTAAGACCAAAGTTTTATCCGTTTGTTGAGCCAGGAGTTAATGGCGAATTTAGTTGTTTTGTTTGTCATGGCAAAGGGTGCCGTCTTTGCAAAAATAGCGGATGGTTGGAAATTCTTGGCGCTGGATTGGTGCATCCTAATGTTTTGCGAGCAGGAGGAATTGATCCAAAAAAATATTCTGGCTTTGCGTTTGGTTTTGGGTTAAACAGATTGGTGATGTTAAAATATGGAATCAATGATATCAGATTGTTTAATAGCGGCGATTTAAGATTTTTAGAACAATTTTAATTTTGCATTGAATAATTTAATGTTAGAATTTTTTCAATGATATGTTTTTTAACATAAATACATTATGAAATTTTATATTACTACCCCGATTTATTATGTTAACGGTGAACCACATTTAGGACATGCCTATACAACTATTGCGGCTGATGTTTTCGCAAGATATCATCGTTTGAAAAATAATGATGTATTTTTTTTAGTTGGCACTGACGAACATGGGTTAAAAATTGAACAAAAAGCGATACAAATGAACAAAAACCCGCAAGAATTTTGTGATGAAATTTCAGCTAAATTTCAATTTTTATGGGATACCCTAAATATTTCTAACGATTATTTTATTCGAACAACCGATCTTAACCATAAGAACGTAGTTAGAAAAGCGTTACAAATTCTTTTTGATAAAAATCTTATTTATAAAAAAAAATATCAAGGATTTTATTGTATTGGATGTGAAGAATATAAAACTAAAATACAGCTAAAAAATGGAAAATGCCCATTACATCAAAAAGAACCAGAATGCATTCAGGAAGAATGTTATTTTTTTAAACTATCAAATTTTCAAAAACAATTAATTGAAAAAATTCAAAAAGATGAATTTAAGATAGAACCAATTGAGCGAAAAAATGAAATCCTGGGATTTTTAAATAAAGAAGATTTAAAAGATGTGGCTATTTCACGAAAAAAAGTTAAATGGGGAATTCCATTACCATTTGATAAATCTCATACTACTTATGTTTGGGTTGATGCTTTTTTAAATTATTTAACAGGCATTAATTGGCAAGGCGATACAAAAAAGATTCCAAATTTTTGGCCACCAAATGTGCAACTAATGGCTAAAGATATTTTACGAGTGCACGCAACAATTTGGCCCGCTTTATTATTAGCCCTAAATATTCCTTTGCCAAATAAAATTTTTGTTCACGGATTTTTTACTATCAATGGACAAAAAATGAGCAAGAGCATTGGAAATGTAATTTTGCCAAATGATTTGATTGATAAATTTGGGATAGACGCAACTCGTTATTTATTGCTTTCACAATTTCCTCTTGAACAAGACGGAGACATTTCAATGGAAAAATTAGAAGAAAAATATAATTCAAATTTAGTAAATGGACTTGGAAATTTAATTGCTCGCGTTTTAACTCTAGCCGAACACAATCAATTTTCTTTTAACAACGAAACATCTTCCAATGAAACAAAAGTAAAAATTAAAAAAATATGGGATGAATATGAAAAAAATATAGAAAATTTTCAACTTTTTGAATCTCTAAAAATTATCTGGGAATTAATCGCTTTTTATGATAAATATATTGAAAAAGAAAAACCATGGAAAATAAAAAATAATTCTAAGCAATTAAATAAAATTTTATTTAATTGTTTGGAAGGAATTTATCATTTAGGAATAATGTGTCTGCCATTTATGCCAAAAATTTCAGAAAAAATTTTTGTTCAATTAGGTATTGAAAATGAAATAACAAAAAAATCTTTGAATGAATTAAAAAATATTAAACAATTTAATTTTAAAATTAAAAAAGGAGAAAATTTATTTCCAAGAAAAAAATAAAAATCTATTTTTATGTCTACAACATCTATTATTGAAAGTTTACTTTTTGTTTCTAATAAATCTTTTTCAACAAAAAAACTTTCACAAATTTTAAAAATAAATGAAAAAGAAATACAAGAAAAAATTCAAGAATTAATGCGTGAATACAATGATAATTCTAATCGAGGAATTCAAATTATTAAAAACAAAGAAGAATATCAAATGACAACCAATCCACAAAATTCTGAAATTATTCAATCATTTTTAAAAGAAGAATTGTCAGAAGAATTAAGCCGACCTGCTTTAGAAACATTGACCATTGTTGCCTATCGAGGACCAATCACTAAACCAGAATTAGAACAAATTAGAGGTATAAATTGTAGTTTAATTTTAAGAAATTTAATGATGAAAGGATTAATTGAAACTAATGAAAATAAAAAATTAAATCAAACTTTTTATACAATTACTTTTAACTTTATGCGTTATTTAGGAATTAACAATATTGAAGAACTTCCGGATTACGATGAACTCTCTAAAAACAAAAGCTTAGAAAAAATTTTAAATAAAATTTAATTTATGGATACTCTAAATCGTTTTTCGCCAAATATTGGCAAAAATTTGATTATCAATTTAATAAATGAAAAATGGGCGCGATTACCAATCAAAACGCATATTATTACTAAAAATGATGATATTGTTAATATTGTACAAAAATATGTAGCTCCATTTTTATTAAAAGACGACATTCTTTTTATTAGCGAACGCATCGTGGCAATATCACAAGGCAGAGCATTTCCAATAGAAAGTATAAAACCATCCTTGCTCGCAAAATTTTTAGTAAAATTTGTCCACAAATCTCCATATGGCATTGGCTTAGGAAGTCCATGGACAATGGAATTAGCAATCAAAGAAGCGGGAATATTTAGAATAATTATTAGCGCATTAATTTCAGCTATCACTAAACCTTTTGGAATTAAAGGAGTATTTTATAAAGTTGTTGGTAAAAATATCAATGCAATTGATGGCCCTTGCGATTACACATTGCCACCATATAATAAATATGCAAAATTAGGACCAGCAAATCCAAAAAAAATTGCAACAAATTTAAAATCAATAATCAATAATGATGTTATTATTATTGATGCAAATGATTTAGGTGTTGCAATTTTAGGCAAATCTAATAAAAATATTTCTGATGATTTTTGCAAAAATGTTTTTAAAGATAACCCATTAGGGCAATCAACAGAACAAACCCCTCTTTGTATTGTTAGAAAAATTAATTTATAAAAATTATAAATATATCACCTTGTCTACAATTTTTATTGTATGATTACAAAACAATTTATAAAATTTATCATAACTGGAACAATTAATACTGGATTGGATTTTATTTTTTTAAATTTTTTAATTTGGCTAACAGGAATTTACAAAGGTGGCTGGCTTGGATTATTAAATTTTATTTCATTTTTTTTGGCAACCATAAATAGCTATTTTTTAAACAAATTCTGGACTTTTAGAGAAAATCAAGGACATACAAAAAATCAATTCTTATATTTTTTTCTAATTAGTTTGGTTGGTTGTATTATAAATACAAGTATTGTTTATTTTATCGCCACCTTTATTCCACCATTTCTTAACGTTTCTCAATTTCTTTGGGTAAATATAGCCAAACTTTTAGCAATCAGTATTTCTCTTTTTTGGAATTTTTTTAGTTATAAATTTTTGTTTTTAAAAAGAGAAAAATAAATTTTTAATTTTATTAATTTTAATAAATACTCTGTTTAAATTTTTCGGGATTGGATATAATTATATTTTTATTCATAAATTTTTTATTAATATAATGCACCCAAAATATATTATAAAATTATTTTAACTTTTTCCTCTATATTGCAATGCTTCTGTAATATGATTTTTTTGAATATTTTCAGATAAAGATAAATCAGCAATTGTTCGAGCTATTTTAAATAATCGATAAAAACTTCGCGTTGATAAATGCATTCGTTCAACCGCTAACCTAAGAATTTCTAAACTTTCTTCGTCAATTTTACAAAAATCTTTTACTTCTTTATTTTTCATTTCAGCATTAGTAAAAATTTTACATTTTTTAAATCGCTGCAATTGAATTTCTCTCGCCTTTTGAACTCTTTTTCTAATTATTTCTGATGACTCTGCAACTTTCTCTGAAGTTAATTCTTTAAATTCCACTTGCGGAACTTCTAAATGTAAATCAATTCGATCTAAAAATGGTCCTGAAACTTTTTTTTGATAACGTTCTATTTGTATTGAACTACAAGTGCAATTTTTTTTAGGATCATTTTGATAACCGCAAGGGCATGGATTTTGACTGGCAATAAGAATAAAATTTGAAGGAAATGATAATGTCCCCTGTGCTCGAGAAATTGTAACGACCCCATCTTCTAATGGTTGTCTCAATGACTCTAAAACATTTCGAGGAAACTCAGGTAATTCATCTAAAAATAAAATTCCTCGATGAGCCAAACTAATTTCTCCAGGTTTAGGAAATTGTCCGCCACCCACTAATGCAGCAGCTGAAGAAGAATGATGTGGACTTCTAAATGGTCTCTTAAAAATTAATGGTTGATTAGATGGCAAAAGACCAATAATGCTATAAATTTTTGTTACTTCCAACGCTTCTCTTGGAGTTAACAAAGGCAAAATAGAAGGCATTGCCATAGATAATAAAGTTTTTCCACTGCCAGGAGGACCCTTCATTAAAACATTGTGTCCGCCAGCCGCAGCAATTTCCAATGCTCGTTTAACAAAATCCTGTCCTTTTATATATGCCATATCTACTTCATATTCTATTCCTTTTGAAGAAAAATCTTCAATACCCTCAGAATAAAATGGAATAATTTCCTCTTCTTTTGTCAAATGTCTAACTAATTGATTAAAATCCTCAATTGGAAAAATTGTTAATCCTTTTACTAAATTTGCTTCTTTGATATTAATTCTTGGAATAAACAAATTTTTTATTCCGTGTTGCTTAGCAAATATCGCCATTGGTAAAATTCCATTTGTATGACGAAGTCTTCCATCTAAAGCAAGCTCTCCGATGAAAAGACTGCTCTCTATTTCAAATTTAATTTCATTTGAAGCTAAAAAAATTCCCACGGCAATGGGAAGATCGTAAGATGGTCCTTCTTTTTTAATATCAGCTGGCGCTAAATTAATAGTTAAATGTCCTCGAGGAAAACTAAGTCCACTATTTTTAATTGCTGATCTAACTCTTTCTTTGGATTCTTTTACTGCAGCGTCTGGCAATCCAACTGTTGTTATATTTGGCATTCCGCCTAAAATATCTACTTCTACTTCTATTGGAACACAATCTAGTCCAATAATAGCCACCGAATTAACCTTGGCAAACATAAAAAGTAATTTATCGCTTATTTGCAAATAAAAATTTAAAATTCTTTAAGCTACTATTTTTACACTCTTTCCCATTGTAGAACATAGAGCGATATTTTTAATAAACACTCCTTTTGATTTTATTGGTTTACCTTTTTTTACAATTTCTAAAAATATATCAAAATTTTCTTGCAATTTTTCTATTGGCCAAGAAATTTTTCCGATAGCTTGATGGATATTTCCAGAATCATCATTTTTAAAAGTTATTTTGCCTTTTTGTAATTCTTCAATTGTTCTCTTAATATTTGTCGTAACTGTTTCGGTTTTTGGGCTAGGCATTAATCCCTTTGGTCCTAAAATTCGAGCAATTTTAGGCAAACTTTTCATCATTTCTGGAGTAGCAATAGCAACTTCAAAATCACATTTTTCGGTTTTTTTAATTTCTTCAATCAAATCCTCTCCACCAGCCAATATTCCCATTTTTTTTATTTCATTAATTTCATCATCTTTTTCGCTAAATACAGCAATCTTCTTTGTTTTCCCCGTACCATGTGGCAAAATTGCAGTTCCCCGAACCTGTTGATCGCCTTTTTTAACATCAATCCCCAATTTTAAATGCGCTTCTATGCTTTCATCAAATTTAGCTTTTTTATTTTTTTTAATTAATTCCAAAGCCTCAATTAAATTGTATTTTTTTTGATCTTTCATAAATCTTTGATTTTAAATTATAAATTTTTGTATAAAGTTACCTTAAACTCTTCATCAAGCACTTCAAACTTCGGTTCTGTATTATTATTTTCTTTCATTAAACGAATAATTTTTTGAATTCCCGTGCCAAGGCTCTCTATATAATTTAAATTATCCAAAATTCTAACAATAAAATGATTTCTTGTTTGCTGCGCATATAAAATATTATTTAATGTAATTGTGTTGGGCAATCGTCCTGGACTATAAACTTCAATCCTGTTATTAAATATAAAAATTCTAATATTAGAACCATAAATGCTATAATTTCTATGAGCTATTGCATTAATTACAACTTCTCGTATAGCTTCTGTGGGATATTCTGTTTTATATATTCGCTTAAAACCTTCTATTTCAGAAGATTTCTTCATATAAAATTGAATAATTTTTTCTGTTTCCTCTATCTGTAATGGCAATGTTCCAGCTATTTCTTTTTTGTCAAGCATTTTACTCGTTGTATCATTGCCATCAAATACAGCTAATTTTATCACTGCTTGTGGAAGAAATTTTTGTGGATCTTTACCAAACAATAAAAGTCCGCCAACTGTTGCTATAAAATTATTATTTTCTTGCTTTAAAATTTTTAAATTATAAAATAATTGCCCTACGGAAATTTGTTCATCATAAATATCCTTGTTGTAAACTTGATGAAAAAATTGATTAGTTTTATTTTGATCTATATCAAACAAAGAACTACCTTTTATAAAACATTGATCGTAATCTATAATTCCTGCATCTTGATAAATTCTTCCCAACTCTTCTTTTGACGCTTTTCTTTTAGTTGTTCCAACTCTTATATAAAATACACCCTTGTTTGTTTGGTGTGGACGAAAAGCGCTTTTTAAAATTTCAATGGCAGCAATTTTTTTCTGATGGATTTCACAAACAAAAAAATTTAATGAAATTTCAGGTAAAACATTTTGTCGCACAATATTCATTATTTTTTCTTCTAATAATTTAATATCTTTCAACCCTTTTATTTCACCATTATCTTTGACTCCTAGAATTATCATTCCTCCCTCTGTATTCGCAAACGCGCAAATTTCAGCCGCAAGATCATCAACGTTTGGCAATTCTTCTTTAAATTCTATAAACAAATTTTCTCCTTCAATAAGAGCGTTTTTTATTTTTTGCATTTTATTTTAATTTAAAATTCAAAATTTAAAATTATTCTATTTCAATTCCCATTTGTCTCGCTGTGCCTTTAACAATTTTTATAGCTGCATCAATATTATCCGTATTTAAATCTGGCATTTTCTCTTCCGCAATTTGTTTAATTTGTTCCTCGGTTACTTTGCCTACTTTATTTTTGTGTGGTTGATCGGAACCTTTTTGAATTTTTGCTGCATTTTTTAAAAGCTCTGAGGTCGGCGATGTCTTTAAAATAAAATCAAAAGTCCGATCTTGATAAACAGTAATTTCTGCTGGAACAATGCTACCCATTTTTTGTTTTGTAGCTTCATTAAACTTTAAACAAAAATCCTGAATATTTAAACCATGTTGCCCTAAAGCAGGTCCAACAGGTGGCGCGGGATTTGCCTGCCCAGCCTTAATTTGAAGTTTTATAATTGTTTTGATTGGTTTCATAAATCATAGTAACCGGCAACCCGTAACGAGTAACCAGTAATAAATCAACAAAATTTCTAAAAGAAATTTTGCGCAAATTTTTAATTTTTAAAATTTTTTAATCTTTTTAGTGCCCATTCTATATCCTTTTTAACATTTAAATCTGTTTCCCTTTTTAATGCTTCAATCAAAGGTTCTATTGCGCGAATATCTTGTATTTCCCCTAATATCCATACCACATTTTCTCGAATACACTCATCATTACTTTTTAATGCTTTAATTAAAGGTTCTACTACTTCAATACCC
>JBBTVT010000011.1:0-1047 GCA_038078655.1 Patescibacteria group bacterium | reverse complement strand
CATGCCAAGGGTATCTCAAATTGAAAAATAATCTGTCCAAACAAACGGGACCACCCTATCGACGATAGTGGACGTCCTCCATCTCAAACGCTGGCGAACAAGTACACACCACCACCATATCCTCAGACGACTCGTTGATGAGTGCATGTTCAGTCTCGGGGTCAATCCGAATCCAATCGCCGGGTTCAATCGGCTGACGAACTCGATCAATCTCGATAAACCCCTTGCCCTCAACCACGAAAACGAATTCCGTGATCTTCTTATGGTAGTGAGGTTGCTTGCATCGTGCGGGATCATTGATGACCCAACCAAACGCGATGCTCAAGTCGAGGTGCGAGAAAACGTATGATAGTATCTTCGCGCCATCGAAGCACTCCTGCACTTCAGGAAGCGACAACGGAAGTACGTCATCTGCAAGTCTCTTTTCACTGAATAGATAAACATCAGCCGGATCGAAAGGGGGTAGAGCGAAAACGAGATGTTCCAGATGGCCACTACTTTTATTACGGAGCATGTGCGGAACGCCAACAGGAATCTCGTACGCACTTCCCGCAACGACTTGGTAATAACAGCCATTAGGCTCGGAAATACCAATTCCGAGCTCGCCATATCCCTTCGTGATGACGTAAATCTCCGTCATACGCTGGTGGTTGTGGAGCAGTGACGCGGCCATCGGATTCATGATGACGTGCGCCATTGACCACTTTGGTCGTTTCTCAACTTCGCGGAGTACTTGTTCGCAGACGTTCACCGCGATTGGAAGGTTTTTGACGCTTAGTTTTATCATATGAAATCCTCCTTTTAAAATGTGCTGTGCTGACACTATCATACCATTAAAAAATAACAGCGTCAAAAATTGTACTGTTGCAGAGTCAAGGTTACATTTTTATGGAAAACTTTTTGGGATAAATGTAAAATAAATGAATTTAATAATGTCGAAGCAATTTTTAATTGAGGTGTCATTCTGTTCATTCCAAAACCGCCATGTCTTCTTTCTGCAAAAGATGAGATACATAGGTAACACTCGTATTTTACCAAAAATTCAAA
>JBBTVT010000010.1:0-10011 GCA_038078655.1 Patescibacteria group bacterium | reverse complement strand
ATTGCTGAATCTACTTTTGGTTTAGGCCAAAAACTATTTTTAGAAACAATGCTAATTATTTTAGGTTGACCATAAAATTGCACAGAAACTGAAAGTAAACTCATTTCTTTTGGTTTAGCAATAATGCGCTTTGCTACTTCTTTTTGAATTAACAAAATCATTTCGTAAGGCTTTGGTTTTTCGCTTAAGAATTTTCGTAAAATTGCCGAAGTAATATTATATGGAATGTTTGCTACAATTTTATATTTATTATTTTGTATTTTACATTTTAGATCCTGTGTTTTTAGAATATTATTCTGAATAATTTCTAAATTATTAATTTTTTTTAATTCATATTTTAAAATTTCTGCTATTTTTTTATCCAATTCTACTGCGATTATTTTTTTAACTCGTTTTGCTAATTCTTGAGTAAGTATTCCAAGGCCTGGACCAATTTCTAAAATAATATCGTCTTTTTTTAAGTCAGCTGCTTGAATAATTTTATTTAAAATATTTTTATCAATTAAAAAATTTTGTCCCATTTGTCGTTGAGGATGTAGTCCGTATTTTTCACAAAGAAATTTAATATTTTCCATAGTCTATTATTCTAAATATTTACAAATTAAACTTTAAAATTTTAATTTTAGACAAAATATTTCTCGCTATTTTATTTTTTTTATTGCGAACCAAATCATTAACATTTTAATCTCCTAAAGCATTAATGATGAATAAATCAAATAAAACAATCGGTTTGATTTGATTGGTTTTTAGTTTAATATCTATTTCTAATAATTGACGATAAATATTTTTCAATTGTTCAAAAGAATATTTTTTTGCTTGATTGGACGCTTTTTGAATAACAAATGGATGAAGTTTTAATTGAGAAAGATTTTGGTTATTTAAAGATAAATCTTTAATTTGCAATAAAATTTTAAATTGTCTTGCGATCATAGACAATAAATAATATGCTGAACTGTTTGTTTCGAGTTGATCATTAATTAATTTTAAAGCCAAGGTTTTATTTTTATTTCCAATTGCGTCAACCAAATTAAAAATATTTTCATTAATTTTATCTGTGATTAATAAATCCAAATCTTTTTGAGCGATAATTTTTTCAAATTTAAAAGCGCAAAGTTTATCGATTTCATTTGACATTCGCCATAAATCATTGCCGACTCTTACAATTAAATTTTCCAAAGCTTGATTTTCAATTTTAGTTCTTTGATTTTCTATCCTTTTTTTTACCCAATCTCGCAATTTTATTCCTGTTAATAGAAAAAATTCATAAGAATATTTTTCTTTTTTTAATTTTTCAAAAATTTCTTTTTTAATATTATTTATTTTTTGATCAATTTTTGTTCCTTCCCAAAAAATTAAAATATTTTCATTTTCTTGATTTAATATATTTAAAATTTTTTTTAAAATTTTATCATCTTTGCATTGGCTAAATAAATTTTTTATAACAACCATTCTTTTTTTAGCCAAAAACCCCTGAGATAAAATAGCTTGTTCTAATTTATTGATATCTATTTTCTCTCCTTCCAAAAAGAAAATATTTAAATTAGATGGATCAATTTCTTTTTGAAATTTTTTTATTAATTCTTTTAATTTTTCTTTTGATCGGAATGTATCTTCTCCATGAAGAAAAATAAACATAAAATTAGATTTAAAAAGGAGCTAAGCTCCTTTTTAATTAGTCTTTAAGAAATAACATTAATAAAATTCCTGAAATAAATACAGAAAAATGAATTAATTTTTTATTTAGATTTTTTTCAGTTTTAATTTCTGGTATTAAATCTGAAGCAGCGATATAAATAAAATTTCCAGCTGCAAAAGAAAGAATAAATAAAATAAAATTTTCCATTTTTTCAAAAAATAAAAATCCCAAAATTCCACCAAAAATTGCAAACAATGCTGAAAGAAAATTTAACAAAAGAGCTTTGGATTTTTTAAATCCACTATAAATTAAAACTCCAAAATCTCCAATTTCCTGAGGAATTTCGTGAAAAATTACAGCCAATGTTGTCGCGCATCCCAATGGAATAGAAATAATGAAAGATCCCGCAATAATTAGTCCGTCAATAAAATTATGGACACAGTCAGAAATCAAAATTAAAGAAGAAAAAGATTTTATTTCTGGATGTTTTTGAGTGTGATGATGATGCCAACAAAGAAATTCTTCTAAAATAAAAAAAACGCAGAAACCAAAAATTAAAAATAAAAATATTATTGAGAATGAAATATTTTTTTTAGTGCTTTCCTCAATTATTTCTGGGATTAAATGAAGAAATGCGCTACCAATCAAAGCGCCCGCAGAAAAAGAAACTAAAATTAAAAGAATTTTATTTACTAATTTTTCCTTAAAAGACAAAAAAATAATTCCAACCAATGAAATTAAACTAACAACAAAAGTGCTAGCTATTATCCAAAACAAAGTGGACATAATATATAAACGTTATAGTTTTTAAAATTTAACTTCCACGTTTTCTCTTTCTTTTTCATTTTCAAGTTCAAAGAATTTTTCTTTTTTAAAATTAAATATAGCTGCAAGTATATTGTTTGGGAAAATTTGAACTTTTACATTGAAATTTTGAACATTGCCATTGTAAAATCGACGAGCAGCTTGAATTTTATTTTCTGTATCAGAAAGTTCGTCTTGAAGTTTAGCAAAATTTTCGCTAGCTTGAAGGGTGGGGTAATTTTCTGCTACGGCAAATAAACTTTTTAAAGTATTGCTTAATATGTTTTCTGCTTCAGCTTTTTCAGTCATTCCTTGCGCCCCCATTGCTGAGGCTCTGGCTTGAGTTACTTTTTCAAAAAGTTCTTTTTCGTGAGTGGCATACCCTTTCACTGTTTCTATTAAATTTGGAATTAAATTATAGCGACGTTTTAATTGAACATCAATATCGCTCCATGCTTCTTCAACACGATTTTTAAAAACAATAAGCTCATTATAAAGACTAATGGGCCAAAGTAAAATTAAAACAATAATAGCTGGAGCATTGAATTTCCAACTAACAACCCCGAATAATCCACCAATAAATAACAAAACAATTAATATTAAAATTAAAACATTCCAGATATTCATATTTTTCCCTTTCTCGTAAATGTAATGGCATTTGCCTATTTACGAATTAAATTAAATTAATTTTTGTTATTTTAACAAATTTAATTCAAAAAGTCCATTGTCAAAGAATTAAAAAAGAGGTATCCTTAAAAAGGAGAGATTAATTTAAAAATTAATTAATTTTTGATTTTAAAAAATATGTTTAAATGGATTAAAAAAAATTCAATTTTATTTTTTATTTTTTTCTTCTTTTTTTTATTTCCTTTTTTTGTATTTTCTGAAGAGCCATCAAAAGACAAATCAATCAACAATAAACAAACAGTTAATGCTATAAAAGAGAAAGAGAAGAGAAAAGAAATTTTAATTATAGAAAAACAAATTAAAGATGGGGCGGAAAAAATAAGGGATTTAGAAAAGCAAAGTGAAATTTATAAAAAAAATATTGAAATGAAAAAAGTGCAACAAATAACGTTAAACAATGAATTAGATATTTTGGATACTAAAATTAGCATTGTTCAAAATGTGCGTGAACGAACCCAATTAAAGATTAGGGAGGTTAATCTAGAAATTCAAAGCGCAGAATTAGAAGTTTTGAGACAGGAAGCAAATATTGAAAATCAAAAAGAGAGAATAGCTGAATTTATTAGAATTATTTATCAATTAGATCAACAGACTCCATTGGAGATTTTATTTTTGCATAATTCAATATCGGATTATTTCAATCAAGTTAAATTTATTAAAAAAATAGAATATCAAGTTCAAGGAATTTTGGATGAACTTCAAATAAATAAACAAATTTTAAAAGGCGATAAAAAAATTCTTGAAAATAAGGGATTGGAATTAGAAAATTTTAAAAAACAATATAAAGAAAAGCAATTAGATTTAGAAGAACAAGAAGCGAATAAACATATTTTTTTAGAAAAAACGAAAAATTCCGAATCAAAATTTCAGGCTTTGTTACTGGCAGTAAAAGAGGAAATTGAACAGGCGGATGCGGAAATTACTAATTTAGAAAAAAAATTAAGAGAGGAAATGGGCAAGAAATTATCCGAGGAAAAAGAAACCATTTTAAATTGGCCTGTTATAAAGAATAGAATTACATGTATATTTCATGATCCTACTTATCCCTTTAGAAAATATTTTGAACATAACGGTATAGACATTAGATCTTTGCAAGGAAGTTCAGTTTTTGCTTCTGCTTCCGGTTATGTTGGTAGAGCCAAGGATGCCGGAATGGGTTATAGCTATATTTTGATCGTGCATAATAATGGATTTTCTACTGTTTATGGTCATATATCAAAAATTTATGTGAAAGATGGCGATTATGTTAGTCAGGGGCAGGTGATTGGATTAAGCGGTGGAATGCCAGGAACTTCAGGAGCTGGACGATACAGTACTGGTCCACATTTGCATTTTGAGGTTCATTTAAACGGTAATACAGTTGATCCAGTAAAATATTTACCTTAAAAAGTCAAATTTATTTTTTTAAATTATTTTTATATGAAGTCTCCTGTTGCATTAATTATTTTTGATGGTTGGGGGATTGCGCCAGCATCAAGAGGAAATGGTGTTTCCTTGGCAAAAATTCCAAATTTTAATAAATATATTACTACATATTTTAGTGCCACATTACAGGCTTCTGGAGAAGCGGTTGGATTGCCTTATGGTGAAGTTGGAAATTCAGAAGTCGGACATTTAAATTTAGGTGCTGGAAAAATTGTTTATCAAAATTTACCTCGAATTAATAAAGCTATTTTGGATGGAACTTTTTTTACCAATGAAATTTTTTTAGGAGCATGCTCTCATGTTAAAAAAAATAATTCTGCTTTGCATTTTTTTGGATTAGTTTCAAATGGCGGAACACATAGTTTTAATGAACATCTTTTTGGTTTATTAGAATTAGCAAAAAAGGAAAAAGTAGATTCAGTTTTTATTCACGCATTTTTAGATGGACGAGATACTGCTTATAATAGTGGTTTAGAATTTATAAAAGAGTTACAAAAAAAAATAGATCAGATTGGAATTGGAAAAATTGCTACAATTTCTGGACGATTTTATGCTATGGATAGAGATAATCATTGGGATAGAATTGAAAAAACTTATTTAGCAATAACAGAAGGTCAAGCGGAAAAAAGTTTTAACGATCCAATTGAAGCTATTCAAGATTCTTATAATAAAAATATTTTTGATGAAGAATTTTTGCCAACAGTTTTATTAAATGAAAATAAAGAACCAATTGCTAAAGTGCAAAATAATGATGCAGTAATTTTTTTTAATTTTAGATCTGATCGTGCTAGAGAATTAACTCAAGCATTTGTTTTGTCGGATTTTCAAAAATTTATTAGACCAAAATTTTTAGAAAATTGTTATTTTTCAACAATGACTGAATATGAAAAGAATCTTTTAGTAAATGTAGCTTTTCAACCCGATGAAATTAAAAATCCTCTGGCAAAAATTTTAAGCGATGCAGGATTAAAACAATTACATATTGCCGAGACAGAAAAATACGCGCACGTAACATATTTTTTTAATGGTGGTGAAGAGATACCTTTTTGGGGAGAGGAAAACGTTGTTGTTTCTTCTCCGCAAGTTTCTTCGTATGCCGAAAAACCAGAAATGAGCGCTACAGAAATTACTGAAAAATTAATTCAAGAAATTTCTAAAAATGAATATGATTTCATTGTTTGTAATTTTGCTAATGCAGATATGGTGGGACATACAGGTAATTTGCGTGCGACAATTCAAGCGATTGAACACCTTGATCAATGTTTAGAAAAAATTGTTAATGAAATTTTATCAAAGAATGGAATTATTTTAATAACTGCCGATCATGGTAATGCCGAAGAAATAATAAATTTGTATACAGGCGAGATTGATAAAGAGCATTCTTCTAATCCAGTGCCATTTATTTTAATCGGAAAACAGTGGGAGGGCACGGCAATAAGATTGGGTCGAGTTGGTGCAGATTTAAGCAAGCTAATCCCAACGGGTGTTTTAGCGGATATTGCGCCGACAATTTTAAAAATTATGAATATTCCAGAAACAGAAGAAATGACCGGAAGAAGTTTGATTTAACAAAAAAATAGTTTTCATTTTTATGATTTCAAATTTTCAGGAAAAAAAGTTTTCAAAAAAATATCGTCTAATTGCTGGAATTGATGAAGCGGGACGAGGTTGTTGGGCAGGTCCGGTCGTTGTTGGTTGTGTTGTTTTTGACTCCCAAGCTTTTAAAAATGAAAAATTAAAAGAAATTAATGATTCTAAAAAATTGACGCCACAAAAAAGAGAAAAATTATTTGAATTAATTTGTCAGAATTGTTTAGAATGGAAAATCGGCATTGTTTTTGAGAAAGAAATTGATAATATTGGAATATTAAATGCAACAATAATGGCAATTAAAAAAGCGATAAACGATTTTTCTTTAAAGCCAGATTTTCTTTTGATGGATGCGTTATCAAATAGTAAAAAAAATTTATCATTTGGAATTCCATATCAAACTTTTGTTAAAGGGGATGAAAAAATTTTTTCTATTGCCGCTGCATCAATTTTGGCCAAAGTCTCTCGCGATAAAATATTAAAAGAAATGGCTATAAAATATCCTCAATATGGATTTGAAAAACATAAAGGGTACGGCACTGCCTTACATTTAAATGCTTTAAAAAAATATGGTATTTGCGAAATTCATAGAAAAACATTTAAACCGATAAAAAATCTAATTTTTAATTTATAAATATTTTGATTCATTATTTTATGCAAGAAAATAAAATTTTAGATTTAAGCATTGAAAGAAAAAAAAGAGAGAAGGAAATAGAAGAAGCAAGAAAAAAGATGAAAGCTCAACAAAATTTAAAATCCAAGATTAAAGAACCAAAAAAAACATCCGAATTTTCTGATACCAGCATTAAAGAAAAAAATAATTTTGAAGAAAAAAAATCTTTTCAAAAATTAAAATGGAAAATGCCTATTAATTTTGTTTTTCCTAAATTTTCCTCAAAAAAAATTCAAAAAGAAAAGATAGAGCATCAAGATAAAATATTTTCCACAAAAAACGAATCTATTTTTAACGAGAAAAAAGAAAAATCTAAAAAACAACCAACGCAACGATGGATAAATATAATGTTAAAATTTTGTAATTTTTTTATTTCTGTTCCAATTTATTTATTGGTTTTTTTAATTCCAATATTTTTTCTTCCTTTTACATTTGAAATTTTTGAATTCAATAAACAATATTTATTATGGTTTTTGACTGGAATAGCTTTGATCGCATGGATTCTAAAAATAATTGTAATAAAAAAAGAATTTATATTTTTAAGAAATCCATTAAATATTTTTGTTTTGCTTTTAATGATCATTTATGGAATAGCGACATTTTTTAGCATTGATCGATATTCTTCAATTTGGGGAACTTATGGTTGGTTTTCTGGAAATTTTTTAGAAACATTGAGTTTGGGCACGTTATTTTTTATAATAATTAACAATATTAAAGAAACAAGTTTATCTGTTAATCGTTTAATAAAAACATTTTTAATTTCCGGATTTTTTGTTATTTTAACAAGTTATCTTTCTCTTTTTGGTATTCTTTCAAAATTAGTAATAAAAATTCCCTGGCTTAATAATTTTTTATCAGGAATCAATTTATCTAATTTTAATTTAATAGGCTCATGGGAAACGCTAAGTATTTTTTTAATAATATTTATTGTTTTAATTTTAGAAAAAAAATCTCAAAATTTATTAACATCTATTATTGGTTGTTTGTTATTTATCGCTTGTCTTTTTTTACTTATTATTGTTAATTTTACTTTGACTTGGATTATTCTACTAATTGCATTAGGAATATTGTTTATTTCTAAAATTAAAAAAATAAAAAATGAAAATTATTTAAAAATTTATTTAATCATCATTACTTTTATTTTTTGTATTATCTCTCTTTTTTATCCATTAAATAAATTTATTAAAATAGATTTTTTAAAAGAAAAAAGATTGGATAATAAAATTAGTTGGCAGATTACTAAAGATGTTATAAAAAATCATCCGATTTTAGGTACTGGACCAAGTACATTTGATTATAATTTTTCACAATATTATCCAAAAGAATTTAATCAAAATGAAAATTGGCAAATTCATTTTAAAAAAAGCGGAAATCATATTTCAGAATTAATAAGCAGTATTGGAATTTTGGGAATTTTAATTTATCTAATTTTGATTGGAATTTTTTTTACGCTTGTTTATCGTTTATCATTTATTATTTATTGTCTGCCTGTATTTTTGCTTTTTTTGATTCAATTTTTTTATCCTGGGAATACGGTTTTAAATTTTTGTTTTTGGTTATTCTTTGCTCTCTCAATAGTTTATTGGAAAAAAATAAAACCAGAAGTTTTTAAAACTCAAAAATTTGGACATAAAATTTTAAAAAATATTCCAGAGATTTCTATTATTTTAAATTCAATGCTTGTGTTAACACTCTTTGTTTTTATTGGGGTGGATTATTTTGCTATTCGAAATTATAAAGTTGAAATGTTTATAAAAAAACAATTAAGTTCTCAACAAAAGGAAAATTTTTTGGATCAAAAAATAGAAACCTTAAAACAAGCGTCAAAATTAAATCCGAAACAAGTATATTATCAAATAGCTTTAATTCAGACTTACCTAGATAAAATTTTAATTGAATCCGAAGATTTAAAAAATCAACAGTCTTATGAAAAAATTAAAATAACAATTGATTTGGCGATTCAAAAAATAAAAGATATTCAAAAAATAGCTCCACTTAATGTAAAAACAGCGGAAATACAAGGATATTTTTATAAAAATATTAAAAATATTGTGAGCGAAACAACCGTTTTATCAATTGAAGGATTTGCAAAAGCTGTAAAGTTAGAACCAGCTAATCCAATTTTGCATACAGAATTGGGCAAAATGTATATGGATTTAGCGGAAGAAAATGAAGAGAAAAATTTAGAAAAACCCCCTAAAGATTCTATAAAAGAAGAAAATTTATTTATAAAAAAATTAAAAGAAACAAATTCATCGGAATTGATTAAATTAGGACAAGGAGAATTTCAAAAAGCGTTAGAGTTAAAACAAGATTTTTGGCCAGCTCGATTATATTTAGCTCTTTCTTACGAAAAACAAAAAAATACTTCAAAGGCTATTTCTGATTTGGAAAATTTAATAGTTGATTTAAATAAAAACAAACAAGATCAACCGGAAGTTTTTTATGAATTGGGTAAAATGTATTATAATTATGACAGAATAGATGATGCGATTAAGGCGTTTGAAATGGCAATTCAAATGGCGCCAAATTTTTCTAACGCGCTGTTCGGATTAGCAATTATTAATGAAAAAAAAGAATCTTATAATCAAGCATTAGAATTATTTTCCAGACTTCAACAATTGAATTTAAAAAACGAAGGAATAAAAAGAAAAATTTTAGAGCTAAAAGAAAAAGTAAAAAATTATTCTAATGAACAAAATGTAAAATAAAATTAATCCAATTTTTTTATGAAAACAAATAATTTTATCATTATTCATCATACAGCCACAAACAAAGATAAGACCACTTTGACGGCGATTAATAGAGTTCATCAAAAATGGTTTAATTATAAATCTTCTTTGGGTTGGTATATAGGATATCATTATTTTATTTCAGGAAATGGAATTATTCGTCAAACAAGACGAAACGATGATTATGGCGTTCATTGTCGCGCAGATAATATGAATGCTAAATCAATAGGAATTTGTTTGGCTGGGAATTTTGAAATAGAACAGCCGTCAGAAAAACAATTAATTTCTTTAAAAAAAATATTAGAAAGATTAAAAAAAGATTTTAATATTAAAAATGAAAACATCTTAGGGCATCGCGAAGTAATTGGAGCAAAGACCGCTTGTCCAGGCAAATTTTTTTTAAAATGGATTAAGCAATATAGAATTGAAAGCATTTGATTGAGAGCAACATTGGAAGTCCGACT
>JBBTVT010000009.1:0-1847 GCA_038078655.1 Patescibacteria group bacterium | reverse complement strand
TTTTTTCCACATATTTCAATTCCTATAGTGTCAAGTGTAACATGGACCAGTGCATACTATTGACTATCCAAATAAAATGGCTCATATTATATATAGTTGCTTTGCTTTTTATATTTTTATTATGTTTAATAATGACGAAATAACATTTTTTGCAAAAACTAATTTTCGAAAACAAGAAAAGCCTTTTGGAATTAAACGAAAAGATCGACGTCAACATATGTATGTCGTAGGAAAAACTGGCGTTGGAAAAACAGCCTTATTGAAAAATTTTGCACTACAAGACGTCTATAAAGGAGAAGGATTAGCAATTATTGACCCGCACGGACAATTTATTGAAGAGGTTTTAGAACAAATCCCCCCGCATCGAATAAACGATGTTGTTTATTTTAACCCAGTAGACACTGAATTTCCTATTAGTTTTAATATTTTGGAAGTCTCTGATCCAAAATTTAAACACTTAATTGCTTCTGGATTAATTGGAGTTTTTACAAAAATTTGGGCAAATGTTTGGTCGGCTCGAATGGAATATATTTTAAGTAATTGCATTTTAGCTCTTTTAGACACTCCTGGATCAACATTATTAGGAATACCTCGTCTTTTAGTTGATAAAAATTATCGCCAAAAAATTATCGCCAATATTAAAGACTCTGTTGTAAAATCTTTTTGGATTAACGAATTTCAAGCATGGGGAGAAAATTATCGCAATGAAGCTATTGCTCCAATTCAAAATAAAGTTGGTCAATTTTTAAATGTTTCATTAATCCGAAATATTGTTGGTCAATCAAAAAGCACTATTAATATTCCAGACATTATGGATACTAAAAAAATTCTTTTAGTTGATGTATCTAAAGGAAGAATTGGAGAAGATAATTCTTCTCTTTTAGGATCAATGATTATTACTCAAATTCAATTATCTACAATGGAACGAGTAAGAATTCCTGAAAACGAACGAAAAGATTTTTATCTTTATGTTGATGAATTTCAAAATTTTGCAACCGATTCTTTTGCAACAATTTTATCTGAAGCGCGAAAATATCGTCTCAATTTAATTGTTGCACATCAATATATTGGTCAATTAATTAATGACGCCTCAACAAAAGTAAGAGATGCAATTTTTGGCAACGTTGGAACAATGATTATTTTTAGAATTGGAGCGGCTGATGCTGAATTTTTAGAAAATGAATTTATTGAAAAATTTACTATTCAAGATTTAGTAAATCTAGCAAATTATAATATTTATTTAAAATTAATGATTGATGGGGTCACCACTCTTCCATTCTCAGCCCAAACTCTACCGCCAATAGAAAATTATTCTAAAGAAAAAAATAATCGCGAAAAAATTATTAAACTTTCTCGCGAAAGATATGGACAACCTAGACAAATAGTGGAAGAAAAAATTTCACGCTGGTCTGGGATGTTTGAAGGAGGAGAAGGAAAACAACAAATGTCTTTTGTGCCTCGTCCTAGCTCGGCTAATCTATATGATGCTATTTGTTCTTTATGCCAAAAAAAAATAAAAGTAATTTTTATCCCAGATGGTAAACGTCCAGTATTTTGTGAGTCTTGTTTAAAAAAAGCTAGAAAAGGAGAAATAGAAATACCTAAAGAGCTTCAATTAACACGCCCAGCTCCACAAAAAAAGAAAGATTTTTATTTAGATTTAGAAAAATTAGGGATAGAATTTGACTCTACTAAAAAAAATTAAAATTTATAATTTTCTCTTTATAAAAATGGTTCTTCTGGGAATTTTATGGGTAATATTTAATGGGCGTATACAATACGCCCCTGTATACCCAACAAAATTACATAAAAAACCTTAAAAATAAACATTCCTCTCTGTCATTTCG
>JBBTVT010000008.1:0-3357 GCA_038078655.1 Patescibacteria group bacterium | reverse complement strand
ATATAAAGTAGATGATGCAGTGTTAGATTTATATAAAGATGTAAAATAATTTTTTTGCCCTCTTGTAAAATATAACCTTAAAAAAAACAGCTGCTTCACACGAAGCAGCTGTTTTTATTTTTTAAAACAATATGTTATTCTTTTAAAGTTACAAACCTATAGTTTTTATTATTAATTCTTTGTTTTATGTATATTCCAATTATTGGTTTAGAGATTCATATACAATTAAAAACAAAATCCAAAATGTTTTGTAGTTGTGATAATTCCGGAGAAAGTCAGCCACCAAACACAACTATTTGCCCTGTTTGTATGGGGTTTCCTGGAACATTGCCTGTGGCAAATAAACAAGCAATAGAGTGGACTATTTTAATGGGCTTGGCTTTGGATGGAAAAATTGCTCATTTTTCTAAATTTGATCGTAAAAATTATTTTTATCCGGACTTGCCAAAGGGTTATCAAATTAGCCAATTTGATGCGCCGTTGGTTGATGGAGGATTTTTAGAAATATTAGATCCGGAACAAAAATTAAATGAAGGATTAAAAAAAATAAGAATTCATAGAATTCATTTAGAAGAAGATGCGGCAAAATTATTGCATTTTCAAAATAAAAAATATAGTTTAATAGATTTTAATCGATCAAGCACACCTTTAATGGAAATTGTTACTGAGCCAGATTTTAGAACGTCGCAAGAGGCAAAAATTTTTTTACAAGAACTAAGACTAATTGCGCGTTATCAAGGAATTTCAGATGCCGATATGGAAAAGGGGCATTTGCGATGCGATGCTAATATTTCATTAATGCCAATTAAGGAATTAGAGGGTGTTAATGAAAATAATTTTGATGCTGGAAAATTTTTAAATAAACTTTATCCAAAAACAGAAATAAAAAATTTAAATTCTTTTAAAGCGGTGGAGCGAGCATTAGAATATGAGATAAAAAGACAAACAAAGTTGTGGGAGCAAGGTAATCGTCCAGAACAACAAACAACTCGTGGTTGGGATGAGAACAAAGGAATTACGGTTGAACAACGGACAAAAGAAGAGGCGCATGATTATCGTTATTTTCCCGAGCCCGATATTCCTCCATTTTATATTGGAGAAAATATCAATAATGTAGATGATCAAATAGAAAGCGATAAAATCATTTTAAGTAAAATTAGATTAAAATTAAGAGAATTGCCACAACAAAAAAGAAAAAGATTTATCAAAGAATATGGAGTTACAGCAGATGAAGCAAAAATTTTAACGGAAAATCGCGCTTTGTCCTATTATACAGAGCAGGTAATTTCCGAATTAAGGCAATGGTTTTTTTCTTTTGAAAAAACAAAAGAGGAGGAAATAGAAAAAGTATGGGGAGAAAATAAAGAAAAATTACACAAATTGGCGATTAGTTGGTTAATAAATAGATTGGCTAGGCATTTGTCTGAGGCAAAAATCAAAATTCCCGTATATATTTCTACTTTAAATCAAGCGTTATGGAAAGAACAATCATTAAAAATTTCTCCAGAAAATTTTGCTGAATTATTATGTTTAATTTATAAAAATAAAATTAATCAAACTAATGCGCAAAAGGTTTTAGAAGAAATGTTTAAAACTGGCAATAATCCATCTGATATTATTAAAGAACAAAAATTAGAACAAGTGAGTGATGAGTTAGAGTTGGAAAATTTAATTAAAAGAGTAATTAAAAATAATCCTAAGATTATTGAAGAATATAAAAACGGAAAAGAAAATGTTTTGCAATTTTTGATTGGTCAAACAATGAGAGAGTCTAAAGGAAAGGCTAATCCACAAGTTTTAATGGGAATTTTTAAAAAAATGATAAATTAATTTGAATTTTTTTTCAAAAATTAATTAAAAAGATTTGTTAAATTAATTTTAATTAATGTTATGAAACATTCATTAAAAATAGGGCTTAGTTTTGGTTTAACCTCTGGAATAATTACAACGCTTGGATTGATTATAGGTTTGCATTCAAGTACTCATTCAAAGAGCGTGATTATTGGAGGGATATTAATAATAGCAATAGCAGATGCATTTTCAGATGCTTTAGGTATTCACATAGCTGAAGAATCAGAAAATATACATTCTACAAAAGAAATATGGGAATCAACAATTTATACTTTTTTATTTAAATTTATTTCTGCTTCAATATTTGTTGTTCCTTTTATATTATTTGAATTATCCGTTGCAATAATGATAAGTATAATTTTTGGATTATCTTTATTAGGCATCTCTAGTTTTTATTGTACTAAAGAGCAGAAAGAAAAATCATGGGAGGCTGTAATAGAACATTTAATTATTGCGTCAGTAGTGATAGTTATATCGCATTATATTGGCGAGTTAATTAAAAAAATATTTTATTAGGCGCCTTATATTATTTGTTACAACAAAGAGAAAGTAAGTCTTCAATTAATTTTAAAGGCTATAGACTAGCAGAAAATATTATACGCGAATAATTTTTATTAATTTTAGCAATTCATTTTTCAATTCTTGTGATGATTTTTT
The DNA here is from genome assembly GCA_038078655.1 of Patescibacteria group bacterium. GTDB lineage: Bacteria > Patescibacteriota > Patescibacteriia > UBA2591 > PGYQ01 > PGYQ01. Next base: position 849 of record JBBTVT010000008.1, on the reverse strand, counting down.
TCACCGCCATTCGCATTCTTTTAAATGTAATCATCGGAAGCTTCGTCGGAAGTCGGACTTCCGATAGTTAGAAAAATAAAAATAAAATTATTATTGTAGGGGCGCGGGTTGCCCGCGCCCAGGGCGACCGTTGCGGTCGCCCTTATTATGTTCAAATAATATTCGGAAGTCGGACTCCCGACAGTTAACAGGTATGACATTTCTATTCGGCTGTACTATGACATTATCATATGGCTACGACATTAAAAAAGGATATGTTTGAGATGTAATGTTAGATCCTTGGATAATATATGGCGAAAAACCTTTACGATATTCATTACATCGAGTGTTTATTGTGGACATAGATGATAATGTAATAATATTTCACGATCCCTCATCTGATGGCAAAGCATTTTATAAATCTGATATAGTTAAATTTGAAAAAGCTTTCCAAATTAATGGTTCCGAATCAAGTTGCTTTAAAAAATTAGAAATTCATAAATTAAAAAACAATGTCTTAAATAGGTTATTAATAATATTTTAATTTTTAAATTAGACATGTTGCATAATAACTTTTTAAAGGGCTTTGTTTTTAAAAAATGTAGGTTTTTATGTTTTTAAAATAAATCGTTAAAATTTGTTTTTTATAAAAAAATTCTCTAAATATTTTAAGTTTGCTGACTTAGAGTTTTTTTAATTATTTTTTCAGCTTGTTTTTGGGTTGAAATCCAGTGAATTCGTTTGTCTTTTTTAAACCATGTTATTTGACGTCGAGCATAGCGACGAGTATCGCGTTTAATCAATTCAATTGCAGTGTCTAAATTAATTTCATTTCGTAAATACATCCCTATTTGTTTATAACCAATTCCA
>JBBTVT010000007.1:0-14055 GCA_038078655.1 Patescibacteria group bacterium | reverse complement strand
GGGCATATTGCATACGCCCATTAAATATTTACCCATAAAATTCCCAGAAGAACCATTAATTTGAACAGCCTTTAATGCAAAAACTTAACTCAATACTTCTATTTACGTTTTTAAAAGTACCAGTTGATTTAATGATTAATAATATTGTCTTGTTTTCTAAATCCTTTATTAACGCTCCTCCGCAATTTTCTATTTTTTCTTCTGTTTTACATTTAAAAGAAACTTCCCATTTAGCAATTTGTCCATTTAAATCAAATTCTCCATCTACTTTATCTGGAATTTCTTCATTATTTTGTATTCTAATTTGATACAATGCTTGTTCCATTCCTGTTTCAGCAGCAAAATATGCTGGAGATGACCAGGCAATATTTCTTGAAAATCTAATTCCATTAATAACTAAATTGTTAATTCCTATTGTAGCCACTAAAATTCCAGCTAAAACTAAAATTACCAAAAATATTGCAGACCCTTTTTGATTGGTTTGCAATGGATAGTTTATCATTTTTTTAAAAAAACTATTTATTTTTTTAATTATTATCATAATAAAAAATATATTTTATTTATAAAATTTTGTGTCGAGCGTATAATTTTCGCGCTTCTTCAACCAAAACTATAGAAGTGGCAATTGCAATAATTGTTAACCAATCAGAAAAATTAAGAGAAGTGGTATGTAAAAATTTCTGCATAAATGGATTATAAATTGCAAATAATTGAAGAATAATAACAAAAATTGTGGCGCTTAATAAAAATTTATTAGAAAATAAATTCAATTGAAAAATAGATTTATTTTCAGATCGACAATTCCAAACATTAAACCATTGAAAAGCCGCAAGAATAGTTAATGATAATGTTCGAGCTTTATCAATATCAATCTCATAATAATTTTTAAAGAGAAATAGAGTCCCAATTGTCATTGGTAGCACCATTAAAATCATACGTTTAACCATAAGTCGATCAATCAAATATTTTTTGGGATGTTCGAAATTACCACTAAGCAATCCCTGTTCTTTAGGTTCCATAGCAAGAGATACATCCAAGAAACTATCAGTTACAAAATTAAGCCAAATAATTTGAGATGCAAGAATCGGCAAAGGAAGCCCAAGGAATAATGCCCCAATAATAGTGAGTGCTTCTCCAAGACTTGTAGAAAAAAGATATAAAATAACTCTCTTAATAGTTTTATAAATATTTCTGCCTTCTTCAATCGCAGAAATAATACTTTCAAAGTTATCGTCTAAGAGAACAATATCAGAAGCTTCTTTGGTTACCTCAGTGCCAATATTACCCATAGCTATACCAAGATCAGCAGCAATCAAAGATGGCGCATCGTTCACGCCATCTCCAGTCATTGCAATAATTTCTCCTTTAGCCTGAAAAGCTTTAATGATAATAAGTTTATAATCCGGATTAACTCTAGCAAATACACTGGTTGTAGAAAGTTTATTTATTAATTCTGTTTTGTTCATTGCGTTAATATCTGCACCAGTAAGCACAGTATCGCCATCGCAATAAATACCAGCCTGCTTGGCAATAGCAATTGCTGTACTTTTATGATCCCCTGTAATCATTATTACGCGAATACCTGCATTTTTTGCTTTTTGTATAGCATTGATAGCCTCAACGCGCAACGTATCTTGTATACCATAAAAACCAACAAAAGTAAGGTTATTTATTTTTTCTGCTTTAAGTTCGTCCGGCGTGTTTAATGTTTCAGCAAAAGCGATTACACGCAAACCATTTTCCGACATCTTTGTAAAGATTGATTCCAATTGTTTTTTTTCTTCTTTTTTAAATTGAAAGCTTTTATTGTCGCGCCAAATTTTTGAAGAAAGCCCTAAAATAATTTCTGGAGCGCCAACAACAGTAAGAATCTTTTTGTTATCTAATCTATAAATTAACGCATGATATTTAAGTTTGTAATCAAAAGGAATTTCAGCAATAATAGGCACTTTATTTTCTAATACTGTTTTATGAAAACCAAGTTTTTGAGCAAACACAAGCATAGCCGCTTCTGTTGGATCTCCAGCAATTTGCCAACGTTTATTTTTTTCTAAATACATTATTCGCGCGTTAGCGCAATAAGCGGCGATTTTACCCGCAAAAAGAATGTCTTTGTGATTTATTGCGTCTACTATTTGATCATTAAGCCAAATATTTCCCTTTGGTTCATATCCATCTCCGTCAATATTAAACATATTGCCATTTACATACACTTTTCTAATTACTAATTCATTTTTAGTGATTGTCCCAGTTTTATCAACGGCAATAATTTGCGCTTGTCCTAAAGCCTCAACTGCTTGCATTTTTTTTATCAAAGCATTGCGTTTGCCCATTCTCCATACTCCCATAGCAAGAATAAGCGTAACCACGATTGGTAATCCTTCTGGAATTATAGAGACAGAAAGAGACACAACGATTATAAACATCTCCATAATCGACTTTCCAGACATAATACCTACAAAAAATAAAACTGTACAAATAAAAATAACCGCGCCTGTAATTAATTTAGAGAGATGCCTAATATTTTCTTTAAGTGGAATTTCTGTGTTTAATCCCTTAATTTTAGTTGCAATTCCACCAATAACAGTTTTCTGGCCAACTGCAATCACAATAGCCTTACCATTGCCAGCGACAATATTGGTGGCTTTAAAAACCATATTTTTGTAATTTAATTCTAATGATTCAGTCAAAATTTCACTGATCTTATGTACTGGGTTAGATTCTCCTGTAAGAGTGGCTTCATCCACTTTTAAATTATTAGAAACAATGACACGCGCATCGGCTGGTATTTTTTCTCCCTCCCGTAAAATAAGAATATCACCAAGCGCAACTTCTGTATCTGAAATAATAAATTCTTTGCCATTACGTAAAACAGTGGCTTTCGTTTCTGTAAATTTTTTAAGCGTCATTAAAGTATTTTGCGCCTTACCTTCTTGAATTGTGCCAATAATTGCATTAAATAAAAGCACGCCTAAAATAATTGATCCATCAATTATTTCATTTATACAAAAAACAATTACGCTCGCTATTAATAAAATATAAATAAGCGGACTTTGAAATTGACGTAAAAAAATAACAAAAATACTATCCAACTTTTCTTCGGGTAGTTTATTTTGACCAAACTTTTGCAAACGTAATTTAGCCTCCTCAACGCTTAAGCCATATTCGCTTGAATTCAATTCTTCAATAATTGTTATGGATGATTTTTTATGCCATAAATTATTCATAAAATTTTTTTATTCTTCTGCGCAAGCATCCGAAGTCTTTGGACATCTTTGGCTTACTGTATTTTGTAATTTTAAAGATGCTTTAGTTCCTCTGTAAATTTTTGGTTCCAAAACCAAAATTACAGTAACATAAGGTTGATTTGTTTTATTAATATAAAATTCTAAATTTTTAATCCCTACTTTTTCAGAAGAAATTAATTGACCATCATTTGCAAAACATTCTTCTTTTGTCTCTTCTTTTAAACATTCCATTTTAGTTAAATAAGTTCCTGTTTGATTGCAAACGCCATTTTTATCTGATCGACAATAAAAACTATTTTTTTTATTGTATCGTGTAAAATTAAGGCGAGTTTTATTATTTTCAAGAGGCATAAATTGATATCCCATTCTAATATCTTTCATCATTGATTCCATAATATATCTGCCTTCATCAATTAAAATTTGCCTTGCAAGCATTTCTTTTTGCGCTTTAAAAATTTGAATAAAAATACCTCCAGTACTAATTATAATCATAGAAAAAATTGCTATTGAAACAGTAAGCTCAACCAAACTAAATCCTTTTTTATTTTCAAAATTTAAAAAATATATGTTCATATTTTTATGTTTTTTACTGCCAATTGTATAAATTATCTTTTAATATTATTGATTGTGTTTTTCCTCTTTCTGTCCATTGAACAGTTGAAGTTATTTTTAAAATATCTTTTTCGTCATTTTTAATAGCAATTTGTCTACTAAAAATGGTAATTTTTCCAGTTGCATCGTGAGTATAAATTTCATCATTTTTTAAATAAAAAGGTTGAAAAGTAGAATCAATTCCTAATTTTTTTATTTCCCACGTATTATTATCTTTAAAATTAACCTGATAATATCCTATTTCACTTATGCCATCATCCCATTCTTCTTTTTCTGTTATCCAATTACTATCTCTTTGATTTCTAATAATTTCAACCCCCTCTTGCGCTAAATTTGTAGCAATTTCTTGATTAACACCTAATTCACTATTACTTACTGTTTGAGTGAATAAACTCAATATTCCTAATATTCCAATAGTAATAATACTTAATGCAACAACAGTTTCTATAATACTAAAACCTTTGTTAGTTTGTAGCTTGCCCGCCTCGCCGAAGACGGCTCGGCTCGCTTCGCGAGCGAAGAGGGCAAGTTGAGGCGGGTAGTTTCTTAGTTTTTTAAACATAAAATAAAATTTTTAATTTTTAATTTCTGATATTTAATTTTTATTATTGCTAACTTCGATTCTCCCGGCTGTTGTAACTAAAATAGTTTTGCATTTATTTATTGTTGTAAAACAAATTTTAATCTCAGTTTTTACATTATTATCATTTTCTCCATTAATATAAGTGATTGGATCTGGTGGCGCAAAAAAAATATCTTCATTTTTTGTAATGTTTATTTCAACATTTGTTGATAAAACAATTGGCTCAGAAAAAATTTCTTTATCATTTTCAATATTAAATTTATAATATTTATTTTTTTCCCCTACATCCCCATAAATAAAATATTCGGATTTTTTATTTTTATCAAAAAAAATTCCATATCCATATGTATAGTCTTCATCTAATTTAGATCCTGCTAAAGATAAATTTTGCGCCTTGCGAATGTCTTGAGCCACCTGTTGAGTAGCATATTCTAAAGTACTTTCACGTTCTCCCTGTCTATAATTAGCAAACATTAAACTGCTCATAATTCCAATAATAGAAATAACTACTATTAATTCTATAATAGAAAAACCTTTGATTGGCTTGCAATTTATAACTTGTAGCTTTTTAGAAAACATATTAAAAACCATAAATTAATAAGATTTGTTCACCAAAAAATAAACTGATTAAAGCTCCAATCGCTAAAAATGTACCAAAGGCAATTTCGCTTTTCATTTCTTTCTTTTTTAAAAAAATCAGCATTACTCCTATTATTGCGCCTAAAATGTAAGAAAAAAATAAGGCAACTAAAATTTGTGGCCAACCCAAAAACACCCCCATTAAAGCGCCCATTCGTATATCCCCTCCTCCAATCCATTTTCCTTTTGAAATTAAAAATTGAACTAAAAAAAATCCTCCGCCAACCGCAATAGCCAAAATTAAATTTTGCCATTGTATCCCAAAAATTAAATTTAATATTAACCCAACTGTTATAGCTGGCAATGTTACCCTATCTAAAATATAACCATATTTTAGATCATAAACAAAAATTATTTCCAAAACAGAAATAAAAAATAAATCACGAAACAAAATAATAGAATTAAATGATAATGAATTTATTTCAAAATTTCGTAAAAATATAAAACAAAAAAATATTCCGGTAAAAAATTCAACCAATGGATATTGCCAGGATATTTTTTCTTGGCAATAATGACATCGTCCCTTTCGCCAAAAAAAACTAATAAGAGGAATTAAATCTTTAATTCCCAAAACATGTTTACATTTTGGGCAACAAGATCTTTCTAACATACTTTTTTTAGTATGCATTCGCCAAATTAAAGCATTTAAAAAACTTCCAATAATCAAACCGAAAATAAAAACGCTAATAAAAATTAATTGTAACATAAAAAATAAAAAAAATTCTAATAAGTTAATTTATTATAACATAAATTTTAAAAAATTGCTTTTTTAGAAAAATAAATTATTATTAAATAATAGTATGTGTATATTTTTTTGACTTGAAAATAAAAGGGAGTATTATTTAAATGTTTATTTCTTAAATATTTTACTTATTTTTTAAATTTATTTTTATGGCTGAAATAAAACCAGACATTGAATCATTTGCTAAAATAAAAGTTATTGGGGTGGGCGGATCCGGAGGTTCGGCTCTCAATCGAATGATTCAGGCTAAAATTAAAGAAGTAGAATTTATTGCTATTAATACTGATTCTCAAGCGCTTCATCATTCTTTAGCGCCTCAAAGACTTCATATTGGAGAAATGGTTACTCGTGGATTGGGAGCGGGAATGGATATGGAAGTAGGTAAAAAATCTGCAGAAGAAAATCAAAACGAAATTCACGAAATCTTAAAAGGAGCAGATATGGTTTTTATTACTTGCGGTTTAGGTGGAGGTACTGGAACAGGAGCAGCTCCAGTAATTGCTAAAATAGCCAAAGAAATGGGCATATTGACAGTAGCTGTTGTAACCAAGCCTTTTTCTTTTGAAGGAGCTCAACGAAAAGAAATCGCAGAAAAAGGATTAAAAGAATTATTAGATAAAATTGATACGATTATTACTATCCCAAATGATCGAATTTTACAAATTGTAGATAAAAAAACTTCTTTATTAGATTCATTTGAAATTGTAAATAATATTTTAAAACAGGGCGTTCAGGGAATTTCAGATATCATTACAGTCCCTGGATTAATTAATGTTGACTTTGCTGATGTAAAAGCAATTATGAAAGATGCGGGCTCTGCTTTAATGGGAATTGGGAAAGCTTCTGGTGAAAATAGAGCAACTAAAGCAGCTCAATCAGCAATTGACAGCCCATTACTTGAGCTTTCAATTGAGGGCGCGCGAGGAATTTTATTTACTATTACAGGCGGTTCTGATTTAACAATGTATGAAGTAAGTGAAGCAGCTAAAGTTATTACCGAATCTGCAGATCCTGAAGCTAAAATTATTTTTGGCGCGATAATAGACGAGGCTTTAAAAGATGAAATAAAAATTACAGTAATAGCCACAGGTTTTAATCAAGAAAAATCTTCATATGAATCTAAAGTAGATGTTAGTCCAACAGCTTTTCATTCAATTTCTAATAAAGTTTTTGATGTGGAAAAAAGAATAAAAGTAAATACACCGCCTCAAGTTTCTTCAACTCCCTCAACCTTTTCAGATAAAGATCAGGACAAAAATGATGAACTAGAAATCCCAGCATTTATTAGAAAAAAAATGAAATAATTAGACTTTGGCAAAATTTTTTAAACACATATTGTTATTTTTAATTGAAACAAACGCAATAAGCAAATATAATGATAGACTTTATATCTTTTATTATTTTTTAGTTTAGACTAAAATTTATTTTTTTTATGAAACAAATAAAAAAATTTAAAATAGAAAAAATTCGTAAACGCAATGGTAAAATTGTTAAATTTGATCAAGAAAAAATTACTCAGGCTATTTTTAAAGCCATTATTGCCATTGAAGGAAAAGATGGAAAAAAATCAAAAAAATTATCCGATAAAGTATTAACTATTATTGAATATCAATTTGATTCAAAAATTATTCCTACTGTTGAAGAAATTCAAGACATTGTTGAAAAGGTTTTAATTAAAGCTGGTTTAGTTGAAGTATCAAAAGCCTATATTTTATACAGAAAAGAACATGAGAAAATACGCGAAATAGGTGGCATAATGATGGATATTAAAAAAGTGATGGATAATTATTTAAAACAAGAAGATTGGAGAGTAAAAGAAAATGCTAATATTGGATATTCATTTGGTGGATTAATGCTTCATATTTCTGGCTCTGTTATTGCTAATTATCTTTTAGAAAATATTTATTCTCAAAAAATTGCCGATGCGCATAAAGAAGGAGATTTACATTTACACGATCTATCAATGGGAATAAATGCTTATTGTGCTGGTTGGAGTTTACGTCAATTGTTATTGCAAGGATTTGGCGGAATTAAAAATCGAATTGATTGCGCGCCTCCAAAACATTTGGAAACAGTTTTAGGACAAATGGTAAATTTTTGGGGAACATTGCAAAATGAATGGGCCGGAGCGCAAGCCTTTAGTTCTTTTGATACTTATTTAGCTCCATTTGTTCGAGCGGATAATTTGACCTATAAACAGGTGAAACAAAATATTCAAAAATTTATGTTTAACATCGGCGCTCCATCAAGATGGGGAACACAGAGCCCATTTACCAACTTAACCTTTGATTGGACTGTGCCAGAAGATTTAGAAAACGATCCAGTTATTATTGGGGGAAAATTACAAGAGACAACCTATGCTGATTATCAAAAAGAAATGGATATGATTAATAAAGCATTTATAGAAGTAGCCACTGAAGGAGATAATGCTGGCAGAGTTTTTACCTTTCCAATTCCGACATATAACATTACAAAAGATTTTAATTGGGATAGTCCAAATGCAAATTTACTTTTTAAAATGACAGCAAAATATGGTTTGCCTTATTTTCAAAATTTTATTAATAGCGAATTAAAACCATCAGATGTTCGATCAATGTGTTGTCGATTACAAATGAATCTTAATCAATTGAGAGCAAAAACTGGCGGATTATTTGGTTCAGGAGAATCAACTGGCTCAGTTGGAGTTGTTACAATCAATATGCCACGCATTGGTTATTTAGCAAAAAACAAAAAAGATTTTTTTGATCGATTAGCTATTGTAATGGATTTAGCAAAAGAATCGTTAGAAATTAAAAGAAAAGTAGTAACTCATAATTTAGACAATGGATTATTTCCCTACACTAAAAGATATTTAGGAAATTTAGATCATCATTTTTCTACAATTGGACCAATTGGAATTCATGAAACTTGTTTAAATTTTTTTGGCAAAGATAAAGGAATAACGAGTAAAGAAGGGAAGGAACTATCTTTAGAAATTTTAGATTTTATGCGAGAAAGATTAAAAGAATTTCAAAAAGAAACTGGAAATATCTATAATCTTGAAGCAACCCCAGGAGAAGGAACTTCTTATCGTTTAGCTAAAATTGATAAGAATAAATATCCAAAAATAATTACCGCCGGAGAAAAAAATCCATATTATACAAATTCTAGTCATTTACCAGTAAATTATACCGATGATATTTTTGAGGCTTTAGATTTTCAAGACGACTTACAATGTAAATATACTGGCGGCACAGTATTTCATGGATTTATTGGAGAAAAAATGCCTTCAGTTGAAGCAACTAAAAAATTAGTTAAAAAAATTGCTGAAAATTATCGTTTGCCATACTTTACTATTACTCCAACTTTTAGTATTTGTTCTAATCATGGTTATATTGCTGGAGAACATTTTAAATGTCCAGAATGTAATCAAGAATGCGAGGTTTATTCTCGAGTGGTTGGTTATCTTAGACCGATTCAACAATGGAATGAAGGCAAACAAGAAGAATTTAATGATAGAAAAGAATATAAAATATAATAATTTATTTTATTTATTTTAATTTATGCCATTAATTGATATTTTTACACTAGTTATTTTATTGTGTTTCTTTTTTATAGGTTTTAGATTGGGACTTATTCGAGCTGTAGGAGCATTAATTGGACTTATTGTTGGAATTTTTTTAGCGACGCTTTACTATAATATTTTGGCTAATTTAACTTTAATTTTATTTTTGGGTAATTTAAAAATTGCTCAAATTTTTTGTTTTATTATTATTCTTCTTTTATCTAGCAGTTTGGTTGGGCTTGTTTTCCATATTATCAATGGTATTTTTAAAGTTATTGCAATCATTCCATTTTTAAAAACATTTAATGGTTTACTAGGCGGAATTTTTAGTTTAATTGAAGGAATTTTTGTTTTAGGAATCGCATTGTATTTATTCGGAAATTATTTTCAATCCTTTTTAATTGGTTCTTCTGTCGCGCCAATTCTAATTAAAATGACAGGGATATTAATTTCATTTTTACCAATAGGGCTAAAATAATAGTATTTTTATGTTTGATACTCACAGTCATTTGAATTTTGATGCTTTCAAAAAAGATTATAAAGAAATAATTAAATGTAGTTTCGCTAATGGAATAAATGGAATTATTAATGTTGGTTCACAATTAGAAACAAGTAAAAAGGCAATAAAAATTGCGCAAGAATTTCCAAATAAAAATATATATGCGACAATTGGTTTGCACCCCATTCACGCAAATGATGAAAAATTTGATTTAAAAGAATATCAAGAAATGATTAAAAATTCTAGCGTAAAAGCCGTTGGAGAAATTGGATTGGACTATTACAGAATATCAGATACGGAAGTTCAAAAAATACAAGAAAAAATTTTCTTAGAACAGTTAAATTTAGCAAAAAAATTTCATTTACCTGTAATTTTGCATTGCCGAGGAGCAATTGAAAATCCATTAAAAGCGTATGAAAAAATGATAAACATTTTAATGAAATATCCAGATTTAACTGGTGTAATTCATTGCTTTGGAGCAAATTGGGAAATAGCTGAGCAATTTTTACGTTTAAATTTTTATATTTCTTTTACTGGTGTTATTACATTCAATGAAGATAAAATAATAAATGAAACAATTGAAAAAATTCCTTTGGACAAAATTTTAACAGAAACTGATTGTCCATATTTAACACCTGCGCCATTTAGAGGAAAACGCAACGAACCTATTTATATAAAATATATTATTCAAAAAATAGCTAAAATAAAAAAAAGGAGTTTTGAAAAAATAGACAAAGCGACCACTCAAAATGCTATAAAATTATTTAACATTTAATGTTATTTCTATTTTGCTTATTCTATTATGTATAATCAAATTACTTCAAATAAACAAAAATCAATTATAATAATGAGTCTATTTATTATTATAATTCTTGCATTGGGTTGGATTTTTGGAGAAATGACCCATTTTGGATATTACAGTTTAATTATTGCAATTTTTATTTCAATAGGAATGTCTTTATTTAGTTATTTTTTAGGAGACAAAATTGCGCTATTAACGGCTAAGGCAAAGCAAATTAAACAAGAAGATAACCCTTATGTTTATCAAATGATAGAAAATTTATGCATTACTGCTGGATTACCATTGCCTAAAATTTTTCTTATTGAAGATCCAGCGCCCAATGCTTTTGCGTGTGGCAGAGATCCAAAACATGCCTCAATTGCACTAACAACTGGAATTATTGAAAAATTAGAAAACGAAGAATTAGAAGGAGTAATTGCTCATGAATTATCTCATATTAAAAATTATGATATTTTATTGATGACAATTACAATTGTTTTGGTTGGAATTATTACACTTTTATCCGATTCTCTCTTGCGTAATTTTTTTTGGTTTAACGGAAAATCCAACGATAATAAAAATAATCAATTGGGTTTAATTCTATTAATTATCGGTATAGTTTTAGCTATTCTATCCCCTATTGTTGCCGAATTAATTAAATTGGCTGTTTCTAGAAAAAGAGAATTTTTAGCCGATGCCTCAGGAGCTTTAATGACTCGTTATCCAGAAGGTTTGGCTCGAGCATTAGAAAAAATTTCTCAATATAAACAACCTCTGCAGAATGCTAATCAAGCAACTGCCCATCTCTACTTTTCAAATCCATTTGCTGGGAAAAAAAGATTTTTTGATAAATTTTTTTCAACTCACCCTCCAATTGAAGATCGTATTAAAAGTTTACGAAAAATGATTTGATAAAATTTTTTATTTTTTTAAATCTGTGATAAAATGATTAAAGATAGATATTTACAAATGGTAAAAAATAAAATTAACAAATTTAATCAAAATAAAAATTTGAAATTAAAAGAAATAAAATTATTCATACTTATAATGAAGATTTTTCAGATGAATTATATGTAAAAATCAAAAAGGATTATTTTAATTTAATTCAAATAGTTTGTGAGATTTTAAAAAAATAAATTTATTTAATTTTTTAATTTAATTCGTATTATTTACGCGAATTAAAAAGGAGCAAAATTTTATGAAATTTCTTTTTCAAACAAATCATCAAAATGATGAAGATGAGAATGAAGAATATTCAGCAGAAAAAACAATAGAAGAAAAGCAACCGATCAAATCCTTGCAACAAGAGGAATGGTTGGAAGAAGATGGACAACTTTCAGTTGATGTTTTTCAGGATAAAGATAATATTATTATAAAATCACCAATTGCAGGTGTTAAACCTGAAGATATAGACATTTCTATCAACAATGATATGATCACTATTAGAGGTTCTAGACATCAAGAACAAACAATGGACAAGGACGATTTTTTTTATCAAGAATGTTATTGGGGAAATTTTTCTCGTTCTATTATTTTACCAGTTGAAGTAAAAACCGAGGAAATTTCAGCCGAATTAGAAAATGGCGTTTTAATCGTTACTTTACCAAAAGCGACAAAATCAAAATCCATTAATATAAAAGTAAAAACAAAATAAAAAAATAATTTTAACAAAATAAAAAATCACTTGGCAATTTCAGACGCTAAGTGATTTTTTGTTTTAAATAATTAATGTTTTTCCTTTCATTTCTTTTGGTTTCTTTTTTTGCAATAATTCTAAAATTGTCGGAGCAACATCAACTAAAGTTCCGCCATCTCTTAAATTTAATTTTTTATTTTGATTATTAACTAAAATAAACGGTACTGGATTTTTTGAATGTTTTGTATCAATCTCTCCTGTTTTTAAATTAATCATTTCCTCTGCATTTCCATGATCCGCAGTAATAATAATGTTGCCATTTTTTTCTTGAACCTTCTTTACAATTTCTCCAACACATTTATCAACACATTCTATTGCCTGAATGGTTGCTTGCAAATTACCAGTATGCCCAATCATATCAGGATTAGCAAAATTTACAGCAATAAAATTGTAATTATTTTCTTGAATTTTTTTCAACACTGTTTTTGTAATTTCTGGAGCACTCATTTGCGGTTCCTTGTCATAATATGGAATATCCAATGAGGAAATTTTTATTCTTTCTTCTCCATCAACTGGATTAGCATAACCACCATTTATAAAATAAGTCATATGCGCATATTTTTCTGTCTCAGCAATATAAACCTGCTTAATATTTTCTAAAACAGCAGGCATGCTCATTTTTATATCACGAGAAGGAAAAGCAGTAAAAATATGTGGCAAATCGGGACCAAAATCAGTCATTGCAACAAAACGAATATTTTGAAGAACTTTTTTTCTTTTAAACGAACCCGGATTCATTTCATTAAAATTTTTTTGGACAAAAGCCTTGGTTAATTCTCGAGCACGATCAGATCTTAAATTGGAAAAAATAATTGCATCATTGTCTTTGACAACACTAATTGGTTTTTCATTTTTAGTAATCACTGTGGGAATAATATATTCATCGGTTAATTTTTTATTATAAGCGTTAATGATAGCCTGCTCTGGACTTTCTGTTTTTTCTCCCTCTCCCAACACTATAGCATTATAAACTTTTTCAATTCTTTCCCATTTTTTCTTTCTATCCATAGCATAAAATCGTCCAGAAATTGTGGCAACATTTTCATTTCTTTGAAAATAAGTTGTAACTTTTTTATAATATTCCAGGGCTCCATATTGAGAAGAATCGCGACCATCTGTAAAAAAATGCAAAAAAATTCTATCGCCACCTATTTCTTGCTGTTCAACTAATTTTAAAATAGCATGAATATGACTTAAATCAGTATGAGGACTCTGCGAACCAGAAAGTAAACTCATTATATGAACGTTTGTTTTATATTTTTTAATATGTTTAATTGCTTCCAAAATGGCTGTATTTTTAAAAAATGTTCCATCTACAATGCTTTCTGAAATATAAACTGCATCTTGTTTCACTTTTCTTCCAGCTCCTAAATTCATATGTCCGGCTTCAGAATTGCCATCTTGATATTTAGGTAATCCAACATATTTTCCATGAGCCTTTAAAATTGTATTTGGATATTTTTTATACAAAAAATCCATTGTTGGCGTTTTAGCCAATGCAATCGCATTTCCATTTGATGCTGGCGCAATCCCCCAACCATCAAGAATAATTAAAACTAAAAGTTTTTGCATATAATATAAATAATTTATTTTTATACAAAATCACAAAATGTATTCCTTTGATTCAAGAATCTAACGCAATATTTTTGGCATTTTATGCCAAAAATATTAAAATAGATTCATATGAAAAAATATAAAAGATTGACCTCGG
>JBBTVT010000006.1:0-3215 GCA_038078655.1 Patescibacteria group bacterium | reverse complement strand
CGCATCCCAACAGCGCTTAATCTTTTTTGCATCCAATCTGGCGATTGTTTAATTTCTATTCCATCCAATGCAATTGCCATATAACGCGGACATAGTTTTTCATCTTTCACATCAATATTAATTTGACATTTAAATTTTGGATTTTGGATTTTATTTGTAATTTGTAATTTGTAATTTGTAATTTTATTTATTTTATCTTCACCCAAAAATGCCGCAACTTCCCTTGCTATCCCATAATGTCCCCACAAATCCGGACGATTTGTGATTGATTTATTATCAACTTCAAAGATTGTGTCATCTAATTTTAACGCGCTTGCTAAATCAACGCCCGGTTTAAAATTGTTTTGAGTTAGATCTAAAATTTCTTTTTCATCTTTTAACGGAAACATTTCATTCAAACCAATTTCGGTAGACGCGCAAATCATTCCATATGATTCTACTCCGCGAATAGTTGTTGATGCAAGTTCAATCAAATCTCCTTCTCCATGCCAACGCGCTTTAGCGCCAACTTTAGCTAACGCCACTAGCATTCCTTCTCGTAAATTTGAACCGCCACAAACAATTTGCAAACATTCATTGCCAATATTAACTTTGCATACTTTCAATTTATCCGCGTTGGGATGCTTTTCTATTCCTAAAATTTCTCCAACAACAATATTTTCAAGATTTTCACCTTGTTTTTTAATGCCATCAATTTCAACAGTATGCATTGTTAATTTTAAACCTAATTGTTTTGGCGTTATAGATTTTGGAATATCAACAAAATCCTTCAGCCAATTTAAAGATAAATACATAATTTTATATTTAATCATCCATAAAAAGTCAAATCTAATATTTGAAATTTCAGGGTTATGTTTTATTTAATTTTTCCTCTAAAATTTGCTGCATAAATTTTATTTTAAAATTTTTTCCTTTTTATTTCGCAATTCAATAAACCAAATTTATTGTGGATAAATCTATTTGACAACTTTTATTGTTTTGCTATTATATAAACAATTATTACGAAAAAATCCCTTATAGAGTTTTGTCTCTATCGGGGGTTTTTTCTTTTTGGTCTATTAAAATCGATTTTTTATCATTTAAATAAATAATATTAATACCAATTCTTTTTAATAAAATTGAACATTTATTTTCAATGCTTGGCGAAAGAATAGAAAGAATTTTATTTTTTTCTTGTAAAAATTTTACTAAACCAGCATAATCGCCGTCGTTTGTTACAATAAGCGCTTTTTGACAATTATTTTCATAAACATCTCGTACTGTCTGCAGTACTAAATCCGCATCGCAATTACCTTTTGGTTTATTATTTCCATCATATACCACTTCTTTAAAAACAATCGTGTATCCACATTCCTGTAAATATTTATAAAGATCTTTATATCTCGGGATCAAACCAATAAAAAAATATGCAGTTTGAATAGAATATTTTTCACGAAGCCAAATTCGAAAACGTTTATAATTTAATTTCCAGCCAAGTTCGTCCACACCTTTATAAAGATTGGCAGCATCTATGTAAGCAAAATTATTATCTTTTTTAATCATATTTTTTAATTTAAATTTTTTCTTTTTTATTTCGCAATTCAATAAACCAATATAAACATGCCAATACAGGAACTGCAAAAAACGACAAAGTTAAAACATAAGATATTATATCATCATAACCTCTGTTTAATAAAAAATTTGAATGAATTAAAAATAAGGACATCAGTAAAATGATAAAAATTATCAAAAGCGATAAACGATTTGTTTTTTCTGTCGGTATTTTTTTGTAAGATAACGCCAAACAATATATAAACAACGGAGATAATAAAATCATATGAACTCCGCTGGAAAAAGAAATAAGCATTCCTATTAAACTTGTAATTCTGAATGTTACAATATTAACTTTTGGATAATAAAAAGCAAGCACTGCCAAATGTAATGGCGCCATTGTATAAAAATCAAATCCAGATTCAAATAGATTTGGGGAAGGTATCAATTTAAAGAAAGTAAAAAAATTATTTCCAGAATTATAATTAATTACCATTTCATAAAAACTGTATAAAAATGCATAAATTGCAAAAAAAACCACCCAATATTTTAATGAAGGAATTTTTCTTGCGCAGGGAATTATTAAATTTTTCCATTGAAATTTTTCTTTTGACGTAAAGTCATTTTTTTTAACAAAGATTTCCAAAAACCAAAAAGGAACAATAATGAGCAATAAAATAAAAGGATATGGATAAATCATCAAACCATATTCTTTAGAAAAACCCATTTCGCCTAAAAGCGCAAAAAGAATATAACTAATGGTTACATAAATACTAAAAATTTGCGCGATTTTATTTTTAAAAAAAATTATTGAGATAAATATTAGAACTGAAATTATTTTGAAAATTAGAGATAATACAGGAAAATAATTTGATAAAGAATATTCGCCGAAAAGTTCTCTGACATCATTTGTCACTGGACTTAAAGTATTTAATGCAATAGGCCATGAACCCTTAACTATTAATAATCCAAGAATTAAAAAAATCAAAATAAAAAACCACCATTTTCGAGTGATTATTTCTAATTTTTTCTGGATATTTTCAAAATTTTTTAATTTCGTCGCCATATTTAATAAATTAATTGTACAATCATATAATGTAGCGTTACTGTACATGTAAGTCTATAATTGGAAAATTAAAATTTATAGTTTTGTCCATTTTATTTCGAATTAGCAAAAACCTTAATTTTAATTAACATTTTCCGTAAAAAGGTAAAAATTGAATTGTTGTTTTGTCCAATTTCTACTTTAAGCATTTGATCAAAAATAATTTGTCGCGATTTTTTGTCAATATTAACTTTGCATACTTTCAATTTATCCGCGTTGGGATGCTTTTCTATTCCTAAAATTTCTCCAACAACAATATTTTCAAGATTTTCACCTTGTTTTTTAATGCCATCAATTTCAACAGTATGCATTGTTAATTTTAAACCTAATTGTTTTGGCGTTATAGATTTTGGAATATCAACAAAATCCTTCAGCCAATTTAAAGATAAATACATAATTTTATATTTAATCATCCATAAAAAGTCAAATCTAATATTTGAAATTTCAGAGTTATGTTTTATTTAATTTCAAAAATGTTTTTTTAATTTTTCCTTTTTTGAAAGCAAAGATGAAAATGATAAATTTTGGTTCTTTTGGGAATTTTATGGGTAATATTTAATGGGCGTATGCAATACGCCCC
>JBBTVT010000005.1:0-6092 GCA_038078655.1 Patescibacteria group bacterium | reverse complement strand
TTTTTATTGTATTTTGGTATAATTCGGTTCATTTGATAGGTGCGTGATAATTTTGGCAATAGTATGTCAAAAGTTAAAAACAAATTAAATTAAAAAAAATAGCTATTAATAAAATTCAAATCCTTATTTAAGAAATTAATATTTTTGTCGTTATAGTCTGATTCAATTACAAACGGCTTATTTATTAATCCTAAGAATCCTATTGATTTTTTATAATCTTTATCTAGATTTGACATCGGTAAATGCTCATGATTACCCCGCGATGAGCTTAAGTGTATCTGGAAAATGTGGCTACTTAATTTTTGCCAATATTTTTGTGCTTCCTTAGCTGACCAAGTAAATGCGTGTGAAACATCAAGACAGATATCACAATTATAATTATTAATGATTTTATTAAACTCAATTAAATTGATCTTGCCTTTTATTGTAGTATTTTCGATTATAAATTTAAAATTAAACTTATTCAAAGTTTCTAATTTGGGGAGATTTGTTACGTGAAAAATAATTGCTTTTGCATTTATTGAATTATAAATATACTCTAATTTTTTTAATTGAATTTCTATATCATTTTCGTCGATAGAATTCATTATAATTTTTACAGGAGCGTGCAAGGTAACATGAGACAATGCTTTAAGCCACATTGCATTCTTTGCTGTTAATCTTGTAGTTTCTAGAATTTCTTTATTCGCAAACATCAATTCAATACCATCAATTTTAATGTTATCTCTGCATAGGGTAATTAAATCATCTAATTTCCCCGCCCATTTATATATTGAACCTGTAGATAAACTTAGCTTCATAAAAAATTATTCATTATTATCGTAATTAAAATCTATGCCAGTAACTTCTGAAGTTATTGTTCTAAAACTATCGTAGCTATCTTTCATGTTTGTTATGGCATTTTTTAGAGTTTCTGAAAAACGATCATATAAATCATTCCCGTTTTTAAAATTTTCGAGCTTTTCCTTTAATCCTTTTTTCTTGCCAAGATATTTATTATTACTTACATAGTAAAAATCAATGACATTATATATGTTTTGTAGTAATAATTCTAAATATCTAACATTATCTCCCCTAATTACTGCTTTGACCATGGATTGCATAATTTGGGCTATTTTTTCTTTTTTTGAATCGAGAAAATTATCTCTTGCTTTTTCTGGTATATTCTCTATAAGCTCTTCATGTTTGTCTAATACTTTTTTTTCTGTCATCACCCCATTTTGAAGGCAGTGTAAAAAATAAAAAGAATTGCAGTCGCCATTTTTTAATTTTTCAAATATTTTATTAATTTCTTCGATTTGACGGAAGTCAATATGCAAATAATTATTACCGGTAAATATTACATCTTCAGAAAATTCAGTTTCTGGTGCTAAATTAGACGTTCCATTAATACTTTTTTTGATTTTATCTTCTGACGAATATTGTTTTTTTCTGTCTTGTTTATCGGGCAAATCTCCGTCATAAATTATCATAATATCAATGTCGGAATAGCTATCTCGTTCTTTTTGAATAGTTGAGCCAAAAAATTAATTGGCATTTTACGCTTTAAAAATTTGCAATTACTATAAATCATTTTTAAAAATCGTAAATTTATTAAAAGGCCAGGCCCTAATCCAAGTTTTTCCAATAATAAATTTTCGTTCCAATGAACCAAAACTTTCCGCGCTTGAATCAAAACTATGCGCTCTATTATCGCCTAAAACAAAATATTCATCATTGCCTAAAGTAACATCAACATCTTTTTCCATTTTGTATTGTTCGGGTAAAAATTTATTTTCATCAAATACTTTTCCATTAGGATTTTCTTTGTTGTAAATAGTAATTTCTTTTCCAATAATTTTTACTTTTTCCTCTGGCAAACCAATAATCCTTTTAATGTAAAAATCATTCGAACTTTTAGGATATTTAAATACAACAACATCCCCTCTTTGAGGATTATTTAATCGATAAATAACCTTATTAACAATTAAATATTCGTGATTATAAAAATTTGGCTCCATTGAAGCACCCTTAACATAAAATGGTTGAAATAAAAAATACTTAATCAAAAAAGCAATAGCTAATGCGATTAAAATTATCTGAATAAATTCTTTGATAGACATTTTTTCTTTTTCATTTTGTATAGCTTGTTTTTGCATAAAATTTTATATAATTTTTTATTTTTATTATTTTACAATTTAAATAATTTATTTCCCTAACCATTTCTTTTTATTTTGATTATGCTCTTTAAATGTTTTACTAAAAACTGTTTCGCTATTTGGTTTTGATAAAAAAAATAAATAATCAGTTTGTTGAGGATAAATTGCTGCTTGAATTGCTGAAAGCCCTGGATTACAAATTGGTCCTGGTGGCAATCCTTTGTTAAGATAAGTGTTATATGGAGATTCAATGCGCGTATCTTCAAAACTTAATTGTTTTTTATTATCTCCCAAAATAAAATTTATTGTGGCACAAGATTCTAAACGCATTCCCATTTCTAATCTTTTATAAAAAATTCCCGCAACGATTTTTCTATCTTCTTCTTTTGGAACTTCTTTTTCAATAATACTAGCTAAGGTAATAATTTCAAAAATTGTTTTTCCTTGTTTTTTAATATCTTCTCTCATTTTATTAGTCAGCTTTTTGTCAAAATTATCTAACATTTTTTTTATAAAATCTTCCGCATTTGCATTTTTATAAATTTGATATGTATCTGGAAAAAAATAACCTTCTAATGGAATAATTACAAATGGATATCTTTCAAATCTTGGTGTTTCCATGCTAATCAAAGAATTATTAACCAAAGGATTATCTTCTAAAAAAGAATATTTATTTTTCCATTGCAAATCATAAGTAATACTCCAAAAGTCTTCTTCTGAAATATTTATTTTATTTTTTAAATACTCTGTAATTTCTATATAATCCCACCCCTCAATAATTTTAATTGTTTTTTGATTTGGAATAATTTTTCCTAAAACTAAAATTTGAGTTATTTCTTTAATATTCATATCTGGAGATAAAAAATATTCTCCAGCTTGCATTTTTTTTCCTAATTTTTTTTGCCAAACATAAACCTCAAAATTCCACATACTTCTAATTAAATTTTCATCTTTTAAATTTTGACTAATTTTATTAACCCCTTCTCCCTGTTTAATAATAAAAATTTTTTTCTCTGTATTTTTTTGTGATGGCGTAGAAATTTGATAATAATAATTTACAGTATAAATTCCTGCAAATAATATAACACAGCCAATGAAAAATATCAAAAATTTTACAAAATATTTGCAAACAAATAATGTTCTAAAAATTTCTTTTATTTTTGAAAAATTTTTTTTAAAAAAATCCATAAATTTAAATAATAAAAACATAAATCCAAATATCAAAAAATGCAAAACGAAAAATGTAAAATAAATTTAAAATTCAAAGCATCAAATTCCAAATAAATCACAAATTCAAATTTTCAAAATCAAAAACATTTTAAATTTACAATTTTAATCAATTAATTAATTCTAACACTGTTGCGTTAAAAACTTGAATCCAAGCATTACATTAAATTCTTGAGCCAAAGTTATTTAATTTTTTTTAACAAAAATGCCCAGGGTTGATCCCGATCTAAAAAAGAATTAAATTGAATTTGATTATTTATCTCAATAAAATCATCAGGAATATTTTGCCATATTAATTTCCAATCTATCGGTAAATTAATAGAATATTTCCAAACATCATCTTTGCTGCCAGATTGTTTTTGAATTAATAATTGATATGACAATGTTTCATCAATTAAATTAAACTTTTTCATAAACTTATCAAAAAATCCTGATTGTTTTTTATCTGTTTTAAGATCCTCAAGTTTAAAAGGAAGCTTATATTTAAATGTAATCGTTGAGGATTTTCCTGGCTCAACCTCAATCAAATTGCTAAAAACTGTTTTATCAAATTCTTGAGCAATTCTTGTGTTGGTAATTTCATCAACTAATATTTGTTTTTGAATTTTTAATAAATCCTTGTCCACTGAAATTTCCTTTGGAGAAGTTTCAGACATAAATAAAGGTGTTTTTGCAAATCCATCTACCTCAAGAATAATGCTTCCTTTAGGAACATAAATTTTTACATAATCAAGATTTTTGCCAAAACCACTATTTTCCAAAAATATTCGACTAATTTTTGCTGTATCAATAATTGTTCCATCGTCTAAAATTTGCGTTTGCAAATTAATTGATTGTTTAATATTTTTATTTGATTCTCCATCAATATAAGCGTTAACAACTGCTAAATAATCCTTATTGATTGCGGATTTTATTTCTCCCGCCCAATCATTTTTTAAAATATTCTCTTGCAAATCTTGTTCATTGAAATACAACATAATGTCTTTTTTAGACAATGCTTCATTTAAAATTTCTAATATTTTTAGCGATTGCTCGGAATTATTTTGAGAGGATAAAATTTTATTTAATAATTCAGGGAAAAGATCAGTGATAAAATTTTTTGTTTGATCCAATTCTACAACAGCTGAAAACTTTGAAATTAAATTTGTATTTAAACTAATAACCCCATCTATTTTTTTTGATGTATTAAATTTTTTATAAACCTGAAGAATTTTTTTAGCAGAAGTTGGAAAATCAAAAAACCAATTAACGTCTTGAGTTTGCCAAGTAGGTTTAATAAATTGCAATGGATATGGCGGTTTAACTAAACCAATAGGATTGTTTTGTAAAAATGTAAAATTTTGCTCAGCTACTTTTTTTACAATTCCTTGTTCAATATCAATTAAAATAAGGGCTTCAATAGATCCACCTGTCGGACGAATTTTATCGCTATTTTGAAGAACGACTAAATAGCGTTGTTTTTTTTCATTTCCTAATATTTTTAATAAATTTTTTGAATAATCTAAAATTTCTTGAATGTTATTTTCACATTTTGATAAATAAATTTTTATTTGATTAAATTCATCTCTATTTTGTTTTGGAATTGTTTTAATTTTAACCTGAGCTAAATAATAATTAGTAATTTGAATTTTTGGAAGAGCAATCAATAAATTATTTTGGAAATCAGTTATTCGTTCTGTTGGAATTTCTTTCTTTCTTTCTTCGTCGCCCAAAGCAGATATTAAATATTTTTCGGTTAAAGATAAATATTTTTCTGCATTAAATAAAGCGCGATTTTTTGAGCTGGCTGGCAATTCTTTTGTAATTTGTTTTAATTCTGATTGAATTGAAATAAAATTAGATAAATTTATTTCATTGGTTAATTCTCTAATATTTTTTGTTTCTTTCACGGTGGTTTTTGATTTTGGCATTAAGAACAAAACGCTTAATAAAATTAAAAAAAGAAAAGCAATCAATACAAAAATTAAAATGGATCTATGGGAAAATATCCAATTTTTAATTTTTAATTTCCAATTCAATATTTTTTTTTCATTTTTATGCAAATGATGCTCAAATGTTTGTCTTGCTTTTTTAATTGAATATGGGATTTCTTTTTTCAAAAAAATCTTTGAAGGAATGTGTAAATATTCTTTTTGCGTATTTTTTTTAAAAAACATTACTTTTTTAGAAAACATTGAGATAACAACATAATATTGATTTTTAATAAAAAATGCGCTTTTTTTAAAAAATATTTTAATTTTTTTTGAATAAAAATTTTCAAATTTAATAAATTCTTGCGAAAAAATATAAAAAAAATGTTTTATTCGTACAAGTTTTTCAAATAAAATTTTATTACGCCTCACAGCTTGAAAAGGCTTCAGATGCTGATTCTGTTGAGGAATCTCTTTGATAGTTTTTGTTGAATAAATTTTTTTTGGTTTATTTTTTTTAAAAAAACTAACAATTATTTTACTATAATAAAATAATATTTTTTTAGATTGAGAAAATTCATCATAAATTTTTTTTAAAAGTTCTAAATTTTGTAAAAAATTTTTTATTTTGAAAGTTAATTTTTGGAAAATTTTAGTATATTTTAAAAGAAAAAAAAGTATTTTTTCATTTTTATTTTCTTTTTTTTTAATTTGATTTTTTTTAGAATTTTCAGAAATTTTAAGATTAACCAAGTGTGATGGTTTTTCATTTGAAATTTTATTTTCTTCCTTTATTTTTCTAACTCTTAATTTCATA
>JBBTVT010000004.1:0-2501 GCA_038078655.1 Patescibacteria group bacterium | reverse complement strand
TTTATGTTTTAAAAAATTTATTGAAACTTTGGCATCCATTTATTCCTTTTATCACAGAAGTTATTTGGTCATCCTTCGCTGACAGCGCTTCGTTAAAGTGTTCCGCGACGACAAATGCTACGGCGGATAAACAAGAATTAAGTGAATCAACTGATAAACAAGAATTTTTAATGATAGAAAAATGGCCTATTTGTTTAACAGACAAAACAGTTTATTCTAATGCTAATGATTTTGAAATAATTAAAAATATCATTTTTGCTATTCGTAACGCTCGTTCGGAAAATAAAATTGAACCAAGCAAAAAAATTAAAGCAATAATTTGCGCGAAAAAACATTTTAATTTAATAGAAGAAAATCAAGAATTAATAAAAAATTTAAAAACAAATATTAACGAGTTGGAAATAAAAAAATCTTACGATTTTGCAAAAACGCAAGATAATAAAACAATTCGCATCATTGTCAATAACATTGAAATTTATTTAATTGGCGCGAAAGATGAAAAAAAAGAACAAGAAAAAAACAATAAAAGAATTGTTGAATTAGAAAAATTAATTTCAAATTTAGAAAAAAAATTATCCAACAAAGAATTCATTAATAAAGCACCTGCTAGTATTGTGGAAAATGAAAAAGAAAAATTAAAATCATATCAAGTGGAATTAAAAAAAATAGGGAAATTGTTTAATTAAAAAATAAAAAGGAGCAAAATGTAGAGATATTATTTTGTTTTCCACAATTAAAATTGACTTTTAGAAACAAATATTTATAATTCAAATAAATTTAATTTATATTTCTTGAATGACTGGGTAAAACCACAATTTAATGTGGGTCATTCTGTAAGGGGAATAAACAAATGGCAGAAAAATTTGATCGTTCTAAAGTACATGTAAATGTGGGAACTATTGGTCATGTAGACCATGGAAAAACAACTTTAACAGCATCAATCTTGACAGTGTTAACCGCAAGAGGATTTATTGCTACAAAAAAATCTGTTGATCAGATTGATAATGCGCCAGAAGAAAGAGAAAGAGGAATTACAATTGCTACAACTCATGTTGAATATGAAAGTGAAAAAAGACACTATGCTCACGTTGATTGTCCAGGACATGCTGATTATGTTAAAAATATGATTACTGGAGCAGCTCAAATGGACGGAGCAATATTAGTTGTTTCAGCTGTTGATGGCGTAATGCCTCAAACAAAAGAACATGTTCTTTTGGCTCGTCAGGTAGGCGTTCCTTATCTTGTTGTTTTTTTAAACAAAGTAGATCAAGTAGAGGATGTGGAATTAATTGATTTGGTTGAAGAAGAAGTAAAAGATTTATTAAAAAAATATGAGTTTCCAGGAGATGAAATTCCTATTATTAGGGGATCAGCGTTAAAAGCTTTAGAAAATCCTAATGATGAAGTAATTTCTCAACCAATTATGGATTTGATAAAAGCGGTAGATGAATATATTCCAGAACCAACTAGAGATGTAGATAAACCTTTTTTAATGCCAATTGAGGATATTTTTTCAATTGAAGGAAGAGGAACTGTAGTGACTGGGAGAATTGAAAGAGGGGTTGTTAAGACCAATGAAGAAATAGAAATTGTTGGGATTAAGGATACACAAAAATCCGTTGTTACAGGAATAGAAATGTTTAATAAATCTTTAGATGAAGGACGAGCTGGAGATAATGCTGGAATTCTTTTAAGAGGAGTTAAAAAAGAAGATGTAGAAAGAGGACAAGTTTTGGCTAAACCAGGCACCATTACTCCACATACAGAATTTGAGGCAAATATTTATATTTTAACAAAAGATGAAGGTGGACGACACACTTCATTTGCAAAAGGATATAAACCACAATTTTATATTAGAACAACTGATGTAACTGGTGGAGTTGAATTGATGGAAGGCAGAGAAATGGTTATGCCTGGGGATACAATTGATTTAAAGGTACAATTAATTGTTCCTGTTGCGTTAGAAGAAAAGCAAAAATTTGCTATCAGAGAAGGTGGTCGTACAGTCGGCGCTGGCGTTGTAACTAAGATAATAAAATAAATTTTTTTTAAAAAATGAAATATGGAAAAAAAAGAGTCACAATTAATAGATGAAGAGAAATCTTGTATTTCTACAGGCAAAATACAAGATCAAGATAAAGAGATAAAAGAAAAAATAATTGAGATTCTTTTAGATAAAGAGGAGCTTAAAATTACTTGCCAGGATGAAGTGAAAGCGTGTATTAATATAGGAGATGTAAATAGTGCTAAAGAAATAATGGATTTTGCTGAAAAGTATGGAATTGAGATTGATTTAGATGCAATAAAAACTGCTTGCCAGAAGAGAGCCGAAGAGTGTATTAATAGAGGGAATATAAGGGGTATTAAAAAAATAATGGATTTTGCCACAGAGAATGGAATTGAGATTGATTTAGATGCAATAAAAACTGCTTACCAGAAAAAAGTGGAAGAGTGTATTAACAAAAAAGACATAGAGTGTGCTGAAAAAATAATAAATTTTG
>JBBTVT010000003.1:0-3691 GCA_038078655.1 Patescibacteria group bacterium | reverse complement strand
ACAATTTTTAATTTCTGATTTTCAAAAATCACCAGGCTCACCCATAGAATTGTCTAAAGAACTATAAAAATATATTTAGAAATTTAAAGTTTTACCTCTAAATACCTCGGAGTTAACTGTCGGAAGTCGGACTTCCGACAGTTTAAATTAAAAAATATAATTTTTTGACTATATTTTTTTTAAATTTAAAATTTATTTTTTTTATAATTTCCTCTTGTTTTAATTGTAATTCTGACGCCAAAACAGAACTTAAAATTGCTATAGTTAAAATTTTATTTTTATAACTTATTACTTTAATTTGATTAAAAATTTTTTCATCCCAAATATCTTGAATAATTTGATTAAATTCTTCACAAATTATTATCGCATCTACTTGTTCTTTAATTTTTGCTTTTTTTAAAGCTGCTGGTAAAAAAACACTTAAAGGTTGAAACATAAAATTTTAACCTTTAAGAGGAAAAATTAAATAAAAATAATTTTCTTTTTCTATTAAAGACTTTAAAAGAATTGGTTGTTCTTTGTTAATTATTTCTATAATCACTTTATCACTTTTTAAACTTTGGATTCCATTTAATAAATATTTATAATTAATAGTAATTTCATTATTTTCTCCCTCTACTTCTCCTATTATTTCAGAAATACTTTCTCCGATTGTATTATTTGAGAAAATAACCATTTTTTGTTCTTTGTTAAAAACTTTCAAATTAAGATTCTTTTCTTCGTTTAAAATAAATAAACTTTGTCTTTTTATCCCTTTAATTAATTCATTAATATTAAGAATAATTTTTGTTTTATATTTTTTAGGAATTATTTGTGGATAATCTGGAAATTTTCCTTCAATAATTTGTGAAATTAATTTTATATTTTGAAAAGAAAAATAAATTTGATTTGTATTAATATAAATTTTAATATTTTCACCTTCTATTTCAGGAAGAATTCTTAATAACTCTTGACATGTTTTTAATGGTAAGATTATTTGTTGTTTTGTTGTGTTTGTTGTTTCTTTTTGGATAGGAATTTTTTTTTCAGCAAGTTGAAAACTATCTGTTCCTGTTATTGTTAAATAATTTAATTGAAAATTATTAAAATCCAATAAAGCGCCATTAATTTCAGGTCTTAATTCGCAAAAAGTAATTGTAGAAATTATTTGCTCTAACGCTTTTTTAAAATCAATTATTTTAAATATATATTCTGTTTTATCTTTTATTTTAGGTAAAATTGGGAATTCAGTAAAATCAATTTTATTAATTTGTATTTTTTGATTGGCGCATTTTAAAAATAATTTTGAATTTTTTACTTCAATTTCAATTAATTGATTAGGTAATAAAGAAATGTAATTAACTAATAATTGAGATGGGACAATAAATTCTCCATTTTTTTCTACTTTTCCTCTAATTTGACATTTAATTCCTATTTCTAAATTTGTAGTGATTAATTTTATAATATTATTTTTTACCTGAATCAAAATATTATTTAATATAGGTAAATTAGAATTTTTTAAAGCAATATGATTAACAATAAATAATCCTTTATTTAAATTTTCTTGTAGGCAATTAAATTTCATATATTATATATTTAAATAAAAATAATAAGAGTAGTAATAATAGAGTGAATAAGGTATATAAAGTAGTTTTTTATTTAAAACAAAGGGTTAAAAAAATAAAAAACTGTAGAAAAATGTATGGATAAAATTTAATAAAATGTTAATAAGTATATTTTTATTTTTTTATTAACATTTTAATCACAAAAAATTATTTCTTTTCCTCAATATTTGTGATACATTTACTATTTAAAATAGCTCCACCTGAAATAGAAATAATTTTTGCTTCTATGTCGCCAAAAACTAAAGCAGTGGAAGTTAGTTCTATTTTTCCTAACGCTTTAATATTTCCTTTAATTTTTCCACTAATTAAAATATTATTAGCATTTATATTGGCATTAATTTTTGCTGTTTTTAAAATTTTAAGATCCCCTGATGTTTTTAAATTTCCTGAAATAGTGCCAGCGATTATTATATTTCCATCTCCATTAAAATCCCCCTCTAATTTAACAGAAGGACCAATAATTGTGTCTATTGTGTTTTGAATTTTTTTTTGAAACATAAAAATAAATTTTATAAATATTTTAATTTAATTATATCTTTTTCTTTTAAAAAAACAATTTAAAATATTTTTTTGTTTTCCACAAGAATTTTAAAAAGCTTGATTTTATCTTTATTTTGGTTTATATATAAATACAAGTATTATTATATAGATATTGTTGTATTTTTGCGCATATAGCTCAGGGGTTAGAGCATCACTCTTATAAAGTGGGGGTCGATGGTTCAAATCCATCTATGCGCACCAAAATATTTAAATTAAAATTTATATTCATTTTATATTTTTATGCCAAAAAGAACTTTTCAGCCTAAAAAAAGGAAAAGAGCAAAAGAACATGGGTTTCGTAAGCGTGTAGCAACAAAAAACGGACAAAATGTTTTAAAAAAAAGAAGAGCTAAAAAGAGAAAAAAATTAAGCGCGTAAAAATAGTTAATATTTTTTATGTTGCCTAAACAATATCGTCTTGTTAGAGATAGAGATTTTAAAATTATTTTTCAAAAAGGACGAAGTTTTTTTATTAAAGAATTTGGGATAAAAAGTTTAAAAAATAATTTAAATTTTTCTCGTTTTGGATTTATTATTTCTAATAAAATAGCCAAAAAAGCGAATAAAAGAAATTTAATTAAAAGAAGGTTGAGGGAAATAATTAGAAAAAATTTACCAAACATTAAAAAAGGATTTGATTTTTTAATTATTGCTCGTCCAGAGATTAAAGATTTAAAATTTCAAAAAATAAAAGAAAAAATAGAGATGGTTTTAAAGCAAATCAGAGTGTTAAATTAATATTAAAAGTTATTATGCAAAAAATTATTTTTAAAAAAATATTTTTTAATTTTTATTTTATATTTAGCGCTTTTTTTATTGTTTTTTTAATTAGTCCTGTGATGGCATGGGAGGGGCCTTTAAAGAGTCCTCCAGAAGGAAATGAATTAAAAATAATAACAACAGACACTAAAAAACAAATAAAAACAGGCGCATTAGAGGTTTCTACTGAAGGGAATGGAGATGATAAAGGCTTAATAGTTGGGAGTAATACTCTTATTTTAGCAGACGGACAAAATTTAATTTATGGAAATATAGACTCAACTTCTGCTGGCAATTTACTCCTTTTACAAAATGAGGGTGTTGAGAAATTTAAAGTTGATAAGGATGGAAATGTAACCGTTAATAATCTTTGTTTTGGCAAGACGGATTGTAAAAGTAGTTGGCAAACACAAGGAAATGAATATTGGACAGAAAGCGGAAATAATATTTATAGTAATAATACTGGCAATATTGGAATTGGGACGACAGATCCAGGTAGCGCCCTCCATATAGAAAAATCTAGCAATAATCTTCAAGTATATATTTATAATCCTAAGAATGCAGCCGGATATCACGGATTAAAAGTAAAAACAATTAATACAAATGCAGCCACCTTGCCTTTTTATGTTGAGGCTGGAGCAAATAGATTATTAACAGTGCAAGCAAATGGCAAGGTGGGGATTGGGACGTCTACACCAGGAGCGGAATTAGATGTAAATGGAAATGTGAGAGCTTCAATATATTATGATAAAGATGAGGAACAATATTACATTGATCCTGCAGCAAAT
>JBBTVT010000002.1:0-2629 GCA_038078655.1 Patescibacteria group bacterium | reverse complement strand
CATCGCTATTAAGGGGATGATTGGCATGAAAAAATACTAAAATAAAAAATAAACCGGACCACCATAAATTTTCTATTTTAAATATTTTATTTTTTAACATAAATATTACTTATATTATCATGATAAATTTTTTGCCATTCATTGGAATTATTTAAATAATCTCTTAAATAATTTTCATTCGCTTGTTTGTTAATTTCTTTTTCATCAAATCCTAAAAAATATTTTTCAAACCAATTAAATTTGTATTTTTTTTCTTCAATGTCCAATAAAACCAATTGAATATTATGTTCGTCTAATTTGTTTTTTGTTTTTTCTTTGTCAAAAAAATCAAAATATTCTTCTAAAAAAGTATGCTCCTTGAATGAATATTGTGGCAAACGACCATCAATAAAAAATTTTCTTTCTGGCAAAGCCCAAATCAAATAACCGCCCCAATCATAAGGATTAAATAAATTTAAATTATCGTATTGCGAATTATTTTTTAAAAAAACAATCGCTTTTTGAGGATAATCATTATTAAAAGACAAAAATGGATCGGGTGTAAAATTGATTTTGACAATTTGACCAATAATAATTAAAAGAAAAACAATAATTAAATATGATTTTACTAAAAATAATTGCTTTGGAAATTTTTTAAATATTTCCTTAAAATCAAACGAATCAACAAAAAATTTTATCATCATTGAAAAAGAAACAATAAACAACAGAGGAAAATGTCTTTTTGATTTAAATGCCAAAATAATAAAAAATAATGAAATTAACAAATCATATAAATTTATTTTTTTTTCTTTTGTAAGAACATCTGTGATTAATAAAATAATAACCACGGCAACAAAGGCAGAATATAATAATTGCCAATACAAAATTGAAAAAGAAAAAATTGAAAGCCATTCTTGGATATGAGCCATGTAAAAAGTGTTTTTATAATCCCATAAAAATTCATACAATTTTAAACCATATGGAGTAAAAAGTGTCATTAAAACGCTTAAAAAAGCAAAACAAGAAAACGTATGAATATTTTTTAAATTAAACTTATTATTTATATTAAAAAATTTAGAAATTTTATATTTAGCGATTATTATTTCAATTAATTTTACAATTAGCCAGAAAAACATCACAAAAATGCCAATTAAAAATCCGGCGTGAAAACAAGCCCAAAAATAAAAAAGAGGCAATAGCCAAAATAGCGCTTTTGCCTTTTTATTTTTTTCATAATTGTAAATAATAATAAGCAACAATAATAAATTTAATATTGTAATTTCCTGCATTCTAACTCCTAAATGCGGCAACATTGCCAAAACTCCCAAACTTTGAAAAAATAAAATAAAAAATAAACAATTTTTTTCTTTAAGAAAATATTTTTGGATAAAAATATTTAAAACAATTAATACTAATAAGACAATCAAAGTAAAAAAAATATTAATTCCAAAATAACCAAAAGTTTTATATATTAAAAAAATAATAGCATTTATTCCCCACTCATGATCAACCCATTGCTTTCCTGCTAGTGTCCAATTATAATAATCAAAAATTGGCACGGCTTTTTCTGTTACAATTTGCTCGCCAACCTTTAAATGCCAACCAAAGTCTGGATCTAAATAACTATAAGAATGAGCTAATAAATAGCAAAAAATAAAAATGTAAAATAATATCTGGATAATTTTTGGAAAATTAATTTTTTTCATGCTATGATTATAAGCTATAACAACAAAATTAACAATTATTTAAGTTTTTCATTTTAATATTGACATTTTATTGATTAAATGAATTTAATTTGATAATATAAATAAAATGAACGTAAATTATAATATAAATATTTAAATTTTTTTATTTTTTAATTTTTAATTTTATGGCCTTACCCACACAAAAAAGAACAAAATCTTCAAAAAGAATAAAAACTTCTACTTTTGCTCTTAAAAAACAAAGACTGGCAATTTGCGCGCAATGCAAAAAATCAGTTTTGCCTCATCACGCTTGTTTAAATTGCGGACATTATAATAATCAAGAGGTTTTAAAAATTAAGACAAAATCAAAAAAGAAAAAATAAAATAAAAATTAAGAATCATGAATTAAGAATTATAGAAAATCAAAATATCAATGTCGGAGGTCGAACCTCCGATTGTTTAAAATGTTACAATTATAATGTTTTTTATGCCGGACATTAGAATTCGAAAATTTAGATTAGCTCCGCCGCCGCCAGAATTGCCAATTTATGGAAAAATAAACTCTCGAGATTGTTGTTTTTTTGGTCGAACTAATTATCAAGCAATTTTAGAAGAAAAAAAATTTCTTTTTGGAATTAAAAGAAAAGATAGAAGACGACACATGTATATTATTGGAAAAAGCGGAGTTGGTAAAAGTAAATTTTTAGAACTTTTAATTCGTCAGGATATTGCTTACGGTTATGGCGTTGGGTTAATTGATCCTCACGGAGATTTAATTGAAACAATTTTAAATTTCATTCCAAAAGAAAGAATCAATGATGTTATTTTAATTGATCCGTCAGATTTAAATTATCCGGTTTCTTTTAATCCATTGCAGAATATTAATCCTGAATTAAAGCATCAAGTTTCACAAGGATTAATTGAAATTTTAGAAAAACAATTTGGGGCTAATTGGACGCCTAGAT
>JBBTVT010000001.1:0-3280 GCA_038078655.1 Patescibacteria group bacterium | reverse complement strand
GGAACTATAAGTTATATTGATGAAAACAATAAAACAACTGTAGTTTTTTCTCCAGCAAGTTATTTAGATAAAAATATTGAATATACAATGACTATTAAAAAAGAAATTAAAAATAGAGATGGATTAACAATGGCAAGCGACGCAATTTGGACTTTTACAACAGGAAGCGCTTTATGTCAAATGGATCATATTAAAATAACAATCAACAATATAGAAAAAAATGACGATTTATTTACTTGTGCAGATAATAATTGTATAGATGATTTTGACACAATAATATCTGCTGGTAATCAACATAAATATATTGCTCAAGCAGTTGATAAAGATAAAAATAATATTTTGGCTCAATATATTTGGGAGAAAAAAGATGATATAAATGGAATTATTTCTGATGTAAAAAATTCCACAACAACAGGCGATTCAAATGATAATCAAGATTTTACATCGCAAAGAAAAAATGGCGAAGCAATAATTTTAGTTCAGGCTAATGCTACTGGCATACCATCTAAAGCTACGCGTGTTGCAGTAAAAAGTCTGATGTGCGAAAATCCTTGGAATTTTAATGATAGTGAGACAAGCTTTAAAATTAATTATTGTAGAGATAAATAATAAAATCTACTATGAAATATTTTAAACATATTATAATTTTTGTTATTGTTTTAACCGTTACAATTAGCGGAGTTTTTTTAATAAAAAATTTTTTACAGGCGCAAGAAGGAACGCCATTGCCAGAATTTTCAAAAATTTCAAGATCAGCCAGTACAAATGATGAAGAAAATTTAGTAAAATATTTTTTCTTTAAAGGTGTTGGAGAAAAAGATATTATTGGAATGCGAGTTTATAAAAATCCAGAGCATCTTTCTGTTTGGGATTGGTATCAAGAAAATGTGCCTAATCCAGCTAGTAATCCACAAATACTAAGCGTAGATGAATACGAGGCATTAAGAGATGGACGAACAATTTATGTTGGAGTTGAAAATATAAAGAAAAATCTTTTAAATGTAGATGGTACAATTAAAGAGGCTGAAAAAAATAAACCCATTGAATATTATTTGGATCCGTATATTTATTTAATGTCTTATAGTGAAGGCGCCAATTCCGATACAATAGAAATTTTTAATCGAATGATAAAAAATTGGAAACTCAATTCAAATGTGTTTTTTTCTCCAGAACAAAAACAAGCATTTAAAAATGATATTAAAAGATGGAACGATGCGAAAAAAATTAGAACATTGTTGGAAAATTATAATGGAACGCATGGCGGGTATCCTCAATTAAAAGCTGGAACCTATGTTGCAAATCATACAATTAGCACTTGGCCTTCTTGGCAGTACGAATTAGGCAAAGAATTGGGAAGTTTTTTGCCAATTGATCCAATGAATAAACTTGGACCTTGTTCTGGATTTGACCCATTAACCTGTTGGAATAAAGAAACAAAAAAATATGCTGGCGAAATAAAAAATGAAATTTTGCAATCTGTGTCAAATTCAAATGTATATACTTATTCAGCTTTAGAAAATGGACAAAAATATTTTTTAGGATATGAAACAAAATTTGGTAAAATATGTGAGATTGAACAATGTTTTAATAATAGTAGTAGCATTTGCGTAAAAGTTGGTACATGTAAGGAGCAACAATATTGTCAATTAGGGGATTGGGTAAATCATTGTGGAAAGGGAGGGGTTAATTGTGGTGAAGAATGTGAAATAGAAGGTAGTCGAAATTATTGTGAATCAGTTTATGGAGAGCATCAATGGTATAAAGAAAAAATACAAAACTGTTCTGATGATTGCAAATGGGAAACAATTACATACAATCAAAATGATTGCGATGGATATTGTGGAGATGGGAATTTACAAATTAATTATGGGGAAGAATGTGAAAACAATTTTATAACACCAACTTCTGCTCAAGCAATAAACGAAACAAATCAATACAAATGTTTAAAATGTAAAATAACTGGAGGTTATTGCGGAGATAAAATTTTACAAACTAATTATGAACAATGTGATGATGGAAATGAAATTGACACAGATCATTGTAATAATATTTGTGAAAATAAAAATACAAATCCAATTGTAAATTTAGAAGGATCTAAAACTGGCAGAGTAGGGGCACCAGTGAATATTGTTGCAATCGCATCTGATCCAGATGGAGATGAAATGACTTATTTGTGGGAAATTGTTTCTGTGCCAGAAAATAGTGTTGCGATTTTATCTAACA
Source organism: Patescibacteria group bacterium (assembly GCA_038078655.1). GTDB lineage: Bacteria > Patescibacteriota > Patescibacteriia > UBA2591 > PGYQ01 > PGYQ01. The sequence continues at coordinate 1,057 of JBBTVT010000001.1, read as the reverse complement.
CTAACACATTGAACATTAGTTTTTCGCCGGATAAAGTTGGGGAATACAAATTAAAATTGATTGCAAAAGATAATTATAATGGACAAGGATTGGATGAAATAAAAATTATTTCTCAAACTTATTGTGGTGATGGTCAAGTTCAAGAAGCTAAATCATCTCATGAAGGTATAACAGAAGAGTGTGATGGGCAAGATGGTTTAATAAATTATCAATGTATTGGTAGCGGATCAGTTCAATGTAATTCTTCTTGTAAAGTGCAATGCAGTGATAATGGAACTTTAGCAAAATGCGGAACTGGCAATGCGAAACTTTCTGGAGAAGTTAGCAATGAGATGTTAGCTAATAAAATTTCTGGAGCTTCAATAGAAATTAAAGATTCAAAAGATAAATTAATTAAAACAACACTATCTAATAGTGATGGAAAATATAGTTTTGAAAATTTAACAAAAAGTTTTTCTCTAACAGGAACGCTTTGTGGTTACAAAATGATTGTTTCTAAAAATGGTTTTCAAACAGGAAGCCTTGATTTATTCGCTTTTAATCAAAATTTAGAAAAGAATTTTGATTTAATTCCCGAAGGATTAAAAGCTGGAACAAAAATAATTTTAAAATGGGGAGCGACGCCAATAGATTTAGATGCTCATTTAAATTTTGAAATAAATAATGAAATTGTTGATATTAATTATGGAGATAAAAATTTATACTATGGTGTAAGTTTTGCTACAGAGAATAAAAATGGTGAAAAACAAGAGATTATTACAATTAATTCTTTTGTTGAAAATGCTACCTATAAATATTATATTCATAATTATAGCGGAACAACAGCGTTTTCTTCTGCGCCTATCGTTCAAATAGTAGACGCGTATTCCAATGTTCTTTATGAATTTTCTCCTTCACTTCCATTAACTAATTTTACTGAATATTGGCATGTTTTTAATATTAATGGAAGCAAAGGAAATATAACAGAAAAAAATAATATTCAAGAAGAAAATCCAACAAATTAAAATATTTAAAATTTAATTAATTTTTTAAAAAATTTTATGAAAAAAGATTTAAA